>JBAWDI010000024.1:0-7148 GCA_049590695.1 Bryobacteraceae bacterium | reverse complement strand
GTCGAGCAGCCGCCACCCCAGCCGGTCCGCCAGCAGCCGCGCGACGACCGCGCCGCCGCTCCCGTATTCCCGGGCAATTGTAATTGCGCGAATCATCCGTTCCGCGCCTCCTACCCGAATGTTAACTCCGGAGCAGCTCCAGAAACAGCTCTGTCGCGCGATTAAACTTCTTGCGTTTGCGATGCACAATGCCCACCGGCCTGACCAAGCCCGGCGCGTGCAGCCGGACGGCCGCCAGGCGCCCCTGCGCGATCTCCGCCTGCATGGTGCGCGCGGGGAGGATGCTGACGCCCGAACCGAGCGCCACGGCTTCCTTGATCATCTGGATGTTGTCGAAATGCATGACCAGGTTCATTTCGATTCCCTGCGCGTGGAGGAACCGGTCCAACTCCCGCCGGATCTTCAGGTCTTCGTCGAACCCGATGAAGTCCAGACCCTTCAGGTCCGCCGGATAGACCTCGGCGCGCGCTGCCAGGTGGTGCGCGGGCGGCAGCGCCACCTGCATTTCTTCCTCGCGCCAGGGTATCGCGGCGATCTCCCGGCCCGATTCCGGGTAGCTCACCAGGCCCAGGTCGGCCGCGCCATCGAGCACCGCTTCGTAGACCTTGTCCGGCCGCATGTAGTCGACGTGAAGCTGCGCGGCGGGGTAGCGCGCCGCGAACACTTCCTGCAACCGGCTCAATTCGGAAAGGCCGATGGAGTAAATCGACGCCACCCGCACAGCCCCTTGGGCAGCCCCCTTCAGGGATTCCAGCGCCAACCCCAGCTCCTCTTCCCGGCGCAGTACGTCGCGGCAGAATTCGTGGTATCGGTGGCCCGCCGGCGTCAATTCCAAGGGCCGCTTGCTGCGATCAAACAGCGTCACTCCCAGGCGCCGTTCCACTTCCTGCACGTGCTGGCTGGCGGCCGATTGGCTCACGCCGCAGTGGGCGGCACCATTGCTCATGCTGCGCGTGGCCGCTATCTCTTTGAAAAGGCGAAGCTCCCAGAATGCCATGAGTATATGATACCATAAGAAGGGCTAATTGTAGCAATACAATATTTTCATCTTGCCTTATACTAAAAAGGCTGGTACACTGAAAATCAGAGCGAGCGGGCTAGGAGGGACCACCATGAATGACATCGCTGTAAGTGACGGTCTACCCCCAGCGCAGGGCCTGTACGACCCGCGCCAGGAGCACGATGCCTGCGGAATCGGCTTCGTTGCGAACCTCAAGGGCCAGAAGTCGCACGACATCATTCTGAAAGGCATTGAGGTTCTGATCAACTTGACGCACCGGGGCGCCTGCGGCTGCGATCCCCGCACCGGCGATGGCGCCGGCGTCCTGATTCAGATCCCCCACAAGTTCTTCGCCCGCGAGTGCGCTAAGCTCGGTTTCACGCTGCCGCCGGCGGGAGAGTACGGCGTGGGCATGACCTTCCTTCCCGTGGAGCCGCACGTCCGCTTGCAGTGCGAAGGCATCCTGGAGCGCATCGTCCGTGAAGAGGGTCTCACCGTGCTCGGTTGGCGCGACACCCCCATCGATGCCACGGCCATTGGCCGCGTGGCGCGCGCCTCGCAACCCTATATCCAGCAGATCTTCGTGGGGCGGGCCAGGGGGATGTCCGAAGAGCAGTTGGAACGCAAGCTCTACGTGGTCCGCAAACGCGCCGAGAACGAGGTGGCCGCCTCCAGCCTGCCCGACAAGGTTTTTTTTTACATCCCTTCGCTCTCCGCGCGCACCATCGTTTACAAAGGTCTGCTGCTGGCGCCGCAAATCGCCCACTTTTATCCCGAGTTAGGCGATCCCGATGTGGTCAGCGCCCTGTGCCTGGTGCACCAGCGCTTCTCCACCAACACCTTCCCCACCTGGCCGCTGGCGCACCCGTTCCGCTACGTGGCGCACAACGGCGAAATCAACACCCTGCGCGGCAACGTGAACTGGATGCACGCGCGCCAGTCGGTGCTGGCCTCCCCGCTCTTCGGCGACGACATCAAGAAGCTGTTTCCGGTCATCCAGCCCGGCGGCAGCGACTCGGCCGCTTTCGACAACGCGCTGGAGCTGCTGGTCATGTCCGGCCGCGGCATCGCCCACGCCATGGCCATGCTGATTCCCGAAGCGTGGTCCAGGAACCCCCACATGAACCCCCAGAAGCGGGCCTTCTACGAATACCACGCCTCTCTGATGGAGCCCTGGGACGGCCCCGCCGCCATGGCTTTCACCGACGGCCGCTCCATCGGCGCAACCCTCGACCGTAACGGCCTGCGCCCCGCCCGCTACCTGGTGACGCATGACGACCTCATCATCATGGCCTCCGAGACCGGCGTGCTTCCCGTGGAACCCGCGAACGTCAAGTTGAAAGGCCGCCTCCAGCCCGGCAAGATGCTGCTGGTCGATACCGTCGAGGGCCGGATTATCTCCGACCGGGAACTCAAAGCCCGGCTCTACGGACGCAATCCCTACCAGCTCTGGCTGAAGGAAAACCAGGTCACCCTCGACCAGCTTGCCGAGCCCCCCCGTGAGCATGGCACCGATCACGAAACCATCCTCAGCCGGCAGCGGGCCTTCGGCTACACCGACGAGGACATCAAGATGATCCTCACCCCCATGGCCCAAAAGGGCGACGAGCCCATCGGCTCCATGGGAACCGATACCCCCCTGGCTTGTCTATCGGATAAGCCACAACCCCTCTTCCATTACTTTAAGCAGCTTTTCGCGCAGGTCACCAACCCGCCCATCGATCCCATCCGCGAAGAGATGGTGATGTCGCTCTCCAGCTACATCGGCACCGAGCGCAACATTCTGGACGAAACCCCCCAGCACTGCCACACCCTCAAGCTGCCGCAACCCATTTTGACCAACCGCGACCTGGAGAAATTGCGCCGCGTCTCGCAGGGCGATTTCCTGGCCACCACGCTGCCCATGTTCTTTTCGGTGGAGGAAGGCGCCAAGGGCCTGGAACGCGCGCTGGCGGGGCTCTGCCGCCGCGCCTCGCTTGCCATCCAGTCGGGCTATACCCTGCTGATCCTCTCCGACCGCGGCATCGACCCGGATAATGCGCCCATTCCCAGCTTGCTGGCGCTCACCGCCGTGCACAATCACCTGGTGCGTGAGGAAACGCGCACCCAGGTGGCGCTCATCATCGAATCGGGCGAGCCTCGCGAGGTGATGCACTTCGCGCTGCTGATCGGCTACGGCGCCAGCGCGGTCAACCCCTACCTGGCCATCGAAACGCTCGAAGACCTGGTGGTGCGCGGCGATCTGAACGTGCCCTTCGAGAAGGCCGTCGAGAACTTCAAGAAGTCCATTAATAAAGGACTGCTAAAGACCATCTCTAAAATGGGAATATCGACGCTCCAGAGTTACCGCGGCGCGCAGGTTTTCGAGGCCATCGGGCTGAGCAAGAAACTGGTCGAGAAGTACTTCACGGGAACGGCGTCGCAGATTGAAGGGGTGGATCTGGAGGTGCTCGCCCAGGAAGCCATCCTCAAGCACCAGTACGCCTTTCGCCCCGTGGCCGATTCCGATACCGAGCTGGCCACTGGCGGCAACTATCAGTTCCGCGCGCGCGGCGAGTATCACCTCTTCAACCCCGCGACCATCGCCAAGCTGCAGCACGCCGTGCGGCAGGAGAGCTTCCAGACCTTCGAGGAATACACCAGCCTCATCGACAGACAGAATCGCCAGCTTGCGACGCTGCGCGGGCTGCTGGAGATCAAGAAACCGGCGCATCCCGTTCCGCTCGAAGAGGTCGAGACGGCGGTGGAGATCGTCAAGCGGTTCGCCACCGGCGCCATGTCGTTCGGCTCCATTTCGAAAGAAGCCCACGAGACCCTGGCCATCGCCATGAACCGCATGGGCGGCAAGTCCAACACCGGCGAGGGCGGGGAAGACGAAGAGCGCTTTGGGACCGAGCGGCGCAGCAAGGTGAAACAGGTGGCCTCCGGCCGCTTCGGCGTCACCACCAACTACCTGGTGAACGCCGACGAGCTGCAGATCAAGATGGCCCAAGGCGCCAAGCCCGGCGAAGGCGGCCAGCTTCCCGGCCACAAGGTGGATGAGACCATCGCGCGTGTGCGCCACTCCATCCCCGGCGTCGGCCTGGTTTCGCCGCCGCCGCACCACGACATCTACTCCATCGAGGACTTGGCGCAGCTCATCTACGATCTGAAGAACGTCAACCCGCGCGCGCGCATCTCCGTGAAGCTGGTGGCCGAAGTGGGCGTGGGCACGGTGGCCGCGGGCGTGGCCAAGGCGCATGCCGACGTGGTGCTGATCTGCGGAGACAGCGGCGGCACCGGCGCTTCGCCGCTCAGTTCCATCAAGCACGCCGGCGCTCCCTGGGAGCTGGGTCTGGCGGAAACCCACCAGGTGCTGGTGATGAACGATTTGCGCGGCCGCATACGCGTGCAGACCGATGGCAAGCTGCAAACCGGCCGCGATGTCGCCATCGCCGCGCTGCTGGGCGCCGAGGAGTTCGGCTTCGCCACCGCGCCGCTGGTGGCCATGGGCTGCATCATGATGCGCAAGTGCCACCTCAACACCTGTCCCGTGGGCATCGCCACGCAGGACCCGGCGCTGCGCGCCAAGTTCCGCGGCACGCCCGAGAACGTCGTTAACTTCTTCTTCTTCCTCGCCGAACAGGTGCGCCGGTACATGGCCCAACTGGGCTTCCGCACCTTCGACGAAATGGTGGGCCGGGTGGACATGCTCGACCCGCGCCAGGCCATCGACGATTGGAAGGCCAAGGGCATCGACCTTTCCGCCATGCTGTTCAGCCCGCAGACGCCCAGCCGCGTTCCGCGCCGCTGCGTTCTCCGCCAGGACCACGGGCTCGACCAGGCGCTCGACCACACCCTGATCGAGCGGGCCCGCGGGGCCATCGCGCACCGTACGCCTATCCAGATCGATCTGCCCATCCGCAACATTCATCGCACCGTGGGCGCCATGCTTTCCGGTGACATCGCGCGCCGCTACGGCTCCGCCGGCCTGCCCGACGGCGCCATCGAGTGCCGCTTTACCGGCTCGGCCGGCCAGAGCTTCGGCGCGTTTCTCGCCAAGGGCGTGACGCTCGAGCTGGAAGGGGATGCCAACGACTACGTGGGCAAGGGGCTTTCCGGCGGCCGCCTCATCGTCTATCCGCCGCGCACTTCCACTTTTCTGCCGGAAGAAAACATCCTCATCGGCAACGTGGCGCTCTACGGCGCTACCAGCGGCGAGGCCTACTTCAACGGCATGGCGGGCGAGCGGTTCGCGGTCCGCAACTCCGGCGCCACGGCGGTGGTGGAGGGTCTCGGCGACCACGGCTGCGAATACATGACGCGCGGCGTGGTGGCGGTGCTCGGCAGGTGCGGGCGCAACTTCGCCGCCGGCATGAACGGCGGCATCGCTTACGTGCTCGACGAGCGCGGCGATTTCGCGGAGAAACGCTGCAACATGGCGGGCGTGGACCTGGATCCGCTGGCGGAAGACGATGTGGCGCTGCTTCACGGGCTGATTTCAAAGCACGCCGAGCTCACCCAAAGCCCGCGCGCCAAATGGATTCTCGAATGCTGGGAGCAGATGCTCCCCAAGTTCATTAAGGTGTTCCCCCACGAATACAAGCGCGCACTGGCCGCGAAGCCGACTCGCGAAGAGGTCCTCCATGGGTAAAGTCACCGGCTTTCTGGAATACACGCGCGAAGTTGCCGAACGCCGCCCGCCCTCCGAACGTATTCGGGATTGGTTCGAGATTTACCAACCGTTTCCGGAAGAAACGCTCCGGTCGCAAGGCGCGCGCTGCATGGATTGCGGCGTGCCCTTCTGCCATACCGGCTGCCCGCTGAACAACATCATCCCCGACTGGAACGACCTGGTCTACCGCGGCCGCTGGCGCGAGGCTATCCGCCAGTTGCACGCCACCAACAACTTTCCCGAGTTCACCGGCCGCCTCTGTCCCGCTCCCTGCGAGGCCGCATGTGTGCTGGGCATCAACGAGCCGCCGGTCACCATCAAGCAGATCGAGAAGAGCATCGTCGACCGCGCCTTTGAGGAAGGCTTCATCAATCCCGAGCCGGCTGCCATTCGCACGGGCAAGCGCGTGGCCATCGTGGGTTCCGGCCCCGCCGGCCTGGCCGCCGCGCAGCAACTGGCGCGCGCCGGCCATGACGTTACGGTCTTCGAGAAGAGCGACCGCATCGGCGGCCTGCTGCGCTACGGCATTCCCAGTTTCAAGATGGAGAAGAGCCTCATCGACCGCCGCCTGGAGCAACTGCGCGCCGAAGGGGTCGAGTTCCGGACCAACGCCCATGTGGGCGCAGGCGTTCCCGTGGAAGACCTGGTCAAAGAGTTCGACGCCCTGCTGCTGGCCGGGGGCGCCGAGCAGCCGCGCGACCTGAAAGTTCCCGGCCGGGAACTGCAAGGCATCCATTTCGCCATGGAGTTTCTGCCGCAACAGAACCGCCGGTCGGAAGGCGATCCGGTGCCGGAGGCGGAGGCGATCGTGGCCACCGGCAAGCGCGTGGTAATCATCGGCGGCGGCGACACGGGCGCGGATTGCCTGGGCACCTGCCACCGTCAGGGAGCGCTTTCGGTGACGCAATTCGAGCTGCTGCCGAAGCCGCCCCATGAGCGTTCGCCTTCCACTCCGTGGCCCATGTGGCCCATGCAGTTGCGCGTGGAAAGCTCCCATGAAGAGGGCGGCGTGCGCGATTGGAGCGTGTCAACCGCGAAGTTCACTGGGGATGAACGCGGGCGCGTACGGCAATTGCACGCCGTGCGCGTGGATGCCAAGCTCAACCCCGTGTCCGGCACGGAGTTCACCATGGACGCCGAGATGGTTCTGCTGGCGATGGGCTTCCTGGGGCCGGTGAAGAACGGCCCGATCTCGCAGCTCGGGGTGAAGCTGGACGCGCGCGGCAACGTCGCCACGGACGAACGGCACATGTCGTCGGTCCCCGGAGTCTTCGCCGCCGGCGACATGCGCCGCGGCCAGTCCCTGGTAGTGTGGGCGATTGCCGAAGGCCGCAAGGCGGCCGAGGGAATCGACCTCTACCTCCTGGGGTAGGGGCCGGGCATGCCCCAGTGCTGTCCCAATTAGCCGGAAGGGGCCTTGATCGCCATTGAAAACACTGGACGATTTTGGCCCTCAACCGCTTGTTCCCGAACCTGGTTCCCCCCTTCCGGTCG
>JBAWDI010000023.1:0-2698 GCA_049590695.1 Bryobacteraceae bacterium | reverse complement strand
AGCGACGAGAGCGGCTCATCCAGCAGCAGTAGTGCCGGCTCCGCGGCCAGCTCCCGTGCCACCGCCACCCGCTGCTGCTGCCCGCCGGAGAGCGCCCGTGGAAAGCGATCGGCTAACTCCGCCAAGCCGAAGACATCCATGAGTCCGCGGGCCGTTTCGCCGCGTGCGGCATACTCCACGTTGGCCGCTACGGTCAAGTGCGGGAACAGCGCGCAGTCCTGAAACAGGAACACGGCGCGCCGCTGTTGGGGCGGCAGGCAAATCGCTCGCCGTCCGTCGTACCACGTACCATCGCGGAAGGTGATTGCTCCGTCGTCCGGCCGGTCGAGACCCGCCAGCAGCCGCAAGAACGTCGTCTTGCCTGCGCCGGACGGGCCGAATAGCACTGTCACCGGGGATTCGTCGAGCGGGATGCGCAGGCTCGCATCCAGTTCGAAACCCGAGGCCAGGCGCTTCCGGCAGCGACAGGTCAGCTCATTGGCCATATTGCCCAAACCCGGCGCTGCAGCGCGTAGGTGAGCGCCAACACCGTGAACGAGACGGCCACCAGGAACAGCGATGTCTCTGCCGCCGCGCCGTAGTTCAATCCTTGCACCTGGTCGTAGATGGAAATCGAAACCGTGCGCGTCACTCCGGCGATATTGCCGCCCACCATCAGCACCACACCGAATTCGCCCATGGTGTGCGCGAAGCTCAGAATGGCGCCGGTGGCGATGCCGGGCAGGGCCAGCGGCACGATGACGCGGCGAAACGTCGCCATCCGCGAGACTCCTAGGCACCAAGACGCTTCCACCAGTTTGCGGTCCACCGCCCCGAATGCCGCGGCCACGGGCTGCACCGTGAACGGCAGGCTGTAGAGCACCGAGGCCGCCAGCAGCCCTTGGAATGAGAACGGCAACATGCCGCCCGTCAGCCTGCTATAGAGCGCGCCCACCGGACTGCGCGGGCCGATGGCCAGCAGCACGTAGAACCCCAGGACCGTCGGCGGCAAGACGAGCGGCAGCGCCACCACCGCTTCCACCAGGAACTTCCAGCGGTGCGGCGAGAATGCCAGCCAGTAGGCCAGCGGCATGCCCACCGCCAGCAGAATCAGGGTGGTCGAAACCGCCAGCCGCACGCTCAGCCAGATGGCTTGCCAATCCATATCAGTTTTCCGGTACGGAGAACCCGAACTCCTTCAAAATGCGCCGCGCGCTCGCGCCCAGAATAAACGACCGGAACTCCCGCGCCGCTTTGGAGTCTCTCAAAATGAGGCCGCCCTGTTCGATCTTCGGGTAAGCCTCCGGCGGCACTTCCCAATAGCGTCCCTGCCCGCGGACCGGCGGCGCCAGCGCCAGCGAGAGAGCTACGATTCCCACGTCGGCCGCGCCGCTTTGCACGAATTCGAGCGTCTGCGCGACGTTTTCACCGAGCACCAGTTTCCCCGCGACGCCGTTATAGACGCCCAGCGAGCGCAGGGCCGCTTCCGCCGCCCGGCCGTACGGCGCGTGTTGCGGGTTGGCAATGGCGACGTGCCGCACCGAAGCCGCCCGCAGCTCGGTTGCAGGGTCCAGCGGGGATGCGGCCGGCACCCATACCACTATCCGGCCCACCGCATACACGAATAGCGAATCGCGCGCGCCGATCCCCTCCTGCGCCAGCTTGCGCGGATACTCCACGTCCGCCGAAAGGAAAACATCGAAGGGCGCCTGGTTGCGGATCTGCGCATAGAAATTGCCCGACGAGCCGTACGCCACCTGCACGTCCACATCGGGATGCGCCGCTCGAAATGCCCCCGAAATCCCCTCCAGCGCGAACTGCAAATCCGCCGCCGCGGCGATGGAGACCTTGTGCGGCTCCGCCCGCCGCCCGCAGGCAGCCGAAAGCAGGCACAATAGTAGGCAGCCACAACGCATGGACGACAATGACACTATTAAAGGACAATACCACAGCCCCCGAGCCGCGCGTGCATAACCGGCTGGCGGAGTTCCGGCAACGGCGCGGGGTGGCCGCCGCCGCCCTGGCCAAGCTGGCGGGCGTCAGCCGCCAGACCATCTACGCCATGGAAGCGGGCAACTATGTGCCCAATACCGCCGTCGCGCTGCGGCTGGCCCGCGTTCTGGAGACCCCCGTCGAAGACCTTTTCCGCCTCGACTCGGCCCCGCCGCGCCCGCCCCGCTCGGTGCGCGCCGAAATCATCGGCGCGGGCGATCTGTTCGCCGGCGCTCCCCTCGAGCTGTGCCGCGTGAACGGCCGGCTGGTGGGTGTGCCCGCCGTGTCCGCTCCCATGCAACTGCCGCCCACCGACGCGCTGCTGGCGATCCCCGCGCGGTCGATGGTGCAATTGCTGCGCGACGAGGATTCCGAAAGCCGCCTGCTGGTGGCCGGCTGCGACCCGGCCACCTCGGTGCTGGCGCGTCATCTGCAGCGCGCTAATGTCCGGCTGGTGACGGCGCCCGTCAATAGCACGGTAGCCTTGCATCTTCTCCAGCGGCGCATGGTCCACGTCGCCGGCACGCACTTGAAAGACGAGGTATCCGCTATCCACACGGAATTCCCCAGAAAGAGCGTCGCGGTTTTCGCATTCGCCGTGTGGGAAGAGGGCCTCGTGCTGGCGCGCGGCAATCCGAAGAAGATCCGCCGCGTGGAAGACCTGGCGCGCGCCGAAGTGAAGCTGGTCAACCGCGAGAAAGGCTCGGGCAGCCGCCAACTGCTGGAC
>JBAWDI010000022.1:0-2067 GCA_049590695.1 Bryobacteraceae bacterium | reverse complement strand
GGTTTCGAGCGTCACCACGCGCTTATTGAGGATGCCGGCCAGCAACTGCCGCCAGAAAGCGCTCCTGGCCCCGCCGCCGGAGGCCCGCACGGACGTCGCCGCCACGCCCAGCGCCTCGATGATGTCCAGGCAATCGCGCTGGCTGTAGCACACGCCTTCGATCACCGCGCGGATCAGATCCGCGCGCGTATGCCTGGCAGTGAGACCGATCCAGCCGCCGCGCGCGGTGGCATCCAGGTGGGGGGTGCGCTCGCCCATCAGGTACGGCAGCCAGAAGAGACCCTGGGCGCCGGGCGGCGACTGCGCGGCTTCGGCGGTGAGCGCGTCGTACTCCGTCCCCGGCGCCAACTGGTTGCGGAACCATTGCAGGCTGAGACCGGCGCCCTGCGTCACGCCCATCACGTGCCACTTGTCGCGCACCGCGTGGCAAAAGGTGTGGACGCGGCCGGCCGCGTCATACGCCACCTTCTCCATGTGGGCAAACACCACGCCGGAGGTGCCCAGCGTGCAGGAAACCGTTCCCGCTTCCACAATGCCGTTGCCCACGGCGCTCGCGGCCTGGTCGCCGCCGCCGCCCACCACCGGAGTGCCGGCCTGAAGTCCGGTGAGCTCCGCCACTTGCGGCGTGACTCGGCCCGTGACTTCGCTCGATTCGTAGCATTTCGGCAGGATGCCGCGGTCGAGGCCGAGGCCGTCCATCATCTCCAAGGACCAGCGGCGGTTGACCACGTCGAACACCGCCGTGCCCGAAGCGTCGGAAACTTCAGTGGCGAAATCGCCCGTCAGCTTGAAGCGCACGTAGTCCTTGGGCAGGAGCATCGTGCTCACGCGGTCGAAGTTCCGCGGCTCGTTATCGCGGACCCACAACAGCTTGGGCAAGGTGAAGCCGGTGAGCACGGGGTTGGCCGTGAATTTCAGGATATTCTCGCGGCCGATTTTGGCGTTGACGGCGTCCACTTGCGCTTGGCTGCGCTGGTCGCACCAGATCAGCGCGGGGCGGACGACGCGGCCGGCGCTGTCGAGAATCACCAGGCCATGCATCTGGCCGGAAAGGCCGATGCCTTTTACCTGGCGGCCCGGGACGCCGGCTTGGGCGAGCACGCCGCGGATGGCCTCGACGCAGGCGTCCCACCAGTTCTCGGGGCGCTGCTCGGCCCACAGCGGACGCTCCATCCGCATGTCCTCGTGCGGAGATGTCGAAGCCGCGCGGACCGCGCCGCCCGCATCCACCAGGAGCGCGCGCGTGCCCCCGGTGCCAATGTCGATGCCCAACCACATAGAGCTTATGGTGGCATAATTGGTGGTTTCCGGTATGAAGTTCCGGCCCGCATTGGATTCCGAGTTCCTCCCGGCGTCTCTGTGGAACCGGGTTTATCGCGCCCGAGTGAAAGAGAGCGGCGGCGGCCGCAACCTGGCCATCGCGCTCGAGCGTAGCGATGGCTCGGTCTCCGTCTTCCGCACCGCGGTGCTGCCGCACGAAGGGAAAAACGTGGCCGTCAACAATCGCTACGTCGAACGCCTGCTGAAGTTCCTGCTGTGGCAGAAAGGCGGGTACCGCGTCACCATCGGGGGCGATGCGCGCATCGCGGATTACCTGCGGAGCTTGTACGCCCCGGAAGGCGCGCGCGCCTTCGACTACCAGTTCATGGGCGAACGTGTGTACGGCCGGCCCATGATAATCGAGAGCGCCTCCTTCGACGCCGCTCCCGCGGAAAAGGAGACCGCCGCGCCGCTCGGCCGCCACCTGGATGGCTTCCGCATCGGCTTCGACCTGGGCGCCAGCGACCGCAAGTGCGCCGCCGTGGCCGATGGCCAGGTGATCTTCAGCGATGAGGCGGCGTGGAACCCCAGCGCGCAGGCCGATCCGCAATATCATTTCGACGGCATCCACGATTCGCTGAAGCGTGCCGCGGCGCACCTGCCGCGCGTCGACGCCATCGGGGGCAGCGCCGCGGGGGTGTACGTCAATAACGAGGTGCGGGTGGGATCGCTCTACCGCGCAGTGCCGCGGGAGCTGTTCGACAGCCGCGTGCGGCGCCTGTTTTTCGAGCTACAGGCGGCCTGGGG
>JBAWDI010000021.1:0-6182 GCA_049590695.1 Bryobacteraceae bacterium | reverse complement strand
ACGCCGGTGCGCGGCTGCTTCTGATGAATCCCGAAGGTCTGCCGCGCGAGGCCGGCGAATCGCAGATCGCACTGGTGGGCTCGCCCCACGTCGTGCTGACCGGCTCCCAGGTCTCGTTCGGGTACCGGGAAGAGGATGCGCGGCTGGCTTTCGACCGTCTGCGGAAGTCGCTCGAGCAGGCCGGCGTCTCGGCCGGCGACGTGGCCTTCGCGCACTACTATCCGCTGTCGGCGGGAATCGCGGAGCAGGTGCGCAAGATTCGCTCGCAGTTCTTCGACGACGCGCATCCTCCGGCCGGAAGCCTGGTGCTCTTCGAGGGATTGCCATCCATGGAGGCCGGCTTCGCGGTGGAGCTGGTGGCCGTGAAGGACTAGTCCGCCCGCGGTAGAATAGGTGTAGCGCCGTGATGCCGATGTCCCTTGCCCGCCTTTTCGCCGTTTTGCCGCTGTGGGGGTTTCTCGTCCCGGTGCTGGCGGCGCAGGGCCCAGTGGGCACCCCGGCAGAGCAGCCGAAGATAACATTCGGCGCGTCGGCGAACGAGGTCGTCGTGCCCATCACGGTGACCGACGACAAAGGCCGCTTCGTCTCCAACCTGGAAGCCAAGGATTTCCGTATTCTCGACGAAGGCCGGCCGCAGCGCATCAAATTCTTCAGTCACGACCAGAAGCAGCCCATCGTGGTGGGGTTTCTCATCGACATGAGCAACAACATGCGGGTGCACTGGAAGACCTATCAGGACGCTATCCTGGAGCTGGTCTGGAACTTGCTGCCGGGCGACAAGAGGTATACCGGCTACCTGGTAACCTACGGCAACGACGCCGAGATGGTGGTCAACACCACCTGGGATTCGGACAAGATCGCCGACCAGATCAAGAAGCTGAAGCCGGGCGGCGGCTCCTCCCTGTTCGACGCCATTTACATGGCCTGCACCAAGCACGAGCTGGTGCAAGGCGAACCGTACGAGCCGCGCCGGGTGATCGTCGTGGTGGGCGACGGCAACGACAACGCCAGCAAGAGGAGTATCGATGAGATTCTGGAGGTGGCCCAGCGCAACCTGGTCACCATCTATGCCATGAGTACGCAGGCATTCGGGTTCGCCAACGACAACCAGGACGTGCTCGAGCGCCTCACCTCGGAGACCGGCGGCCACGTCGAGTACCCGCTGAATTCACTCTACAAGGATGTTTCGGGCTATCTCTCGAACCCCTCCGACGACGGCAACTACGCGCTCACGGTGGGCACTGGCGGGTATGCCGCGGAGATCTCCGGAGCCATCATCAAAGCCGTGGGAGGGATCGGCGGCGAAGTCACCACGCAGTACGTCGTGCGCTACACACCGGATGTGGACCCGGAGGCGAGGGCCAAGGTGTTCCGCCACATCAAGGTGGAAATACCGACTCTCCCCAACGCCAAGATCTACGCGCGCAATGGGTACTATCCCAACGCCATTCCGGGCGCGCAGGGCAGCGGGCAGTAGGGGACAGTCCGGCCCAATCTGCTACGCCACTTTGCGGGACCGTGGCCCTTTGCCTTTCGCCGCCGGGACGAAACGGATCTCGATCCGTTTGCCCAATGCTTCCGCGATGCGCCGCAACATCGCCAGCGAGTGCCCTTCGTAGTCGGCGTCTTCCAGCCGGCAAATTACGGAAGCCGTGGTACTCACCTTGTTCGCCAATTGGCGCTGGGTGAGCCCGGCGTCGGTGCGCATATCGTAGATCAGTTGCGCGACCTCGATATCGGCCCCGCACTTTTCGTATTCCGAAATGCGCTCCGGATCGTCGCCCACGTAACGATCCCAGGAAGACGGGAGCGTGTCGGACTCGAATCGGCGTTTTGCCGGCATGTGCCCTCCAATTGTTCGCAAATGTGCGAACGACTGTCAACTGCCATCAGCCCCGGCCGAGGGGTAGCAACGCGCTCAGCAGTTCGGCGTCGGCGCGGCGCGAGAAACCAAAGGGGACCCCTGCTAACGCGGCTTCGTGCAAAGGCCGAGGGTCTTCCGGACACGGTCGAATGCGTTACCTTTGGCAGTGCCGCTGGCGTCGCCTTCATCGATAGCAGCGCGCAGGGCAGCAAGCTTCGCCCCGGTCGGATTGACATTTCGCGCAGCCATGACGAACCTACATCCCCACGCCGATCTCTTTTTGCACCCTGACGTCGGCCGAGGAGCCGCCCACCATCAGGTTGACTTTCTCGTCCTCTACCACCCACTGTTTCTTATCCGCGTCCCAGTAGGCAAGGTCCTTCGCCTTGAGCTGGAACAGCACGATCTTCGTCTCGCCCGCCTTCAGGGCGACGCGCTGGAAACCCTTGAGCTCCTTGATGGGCCGCTCGACCTTGGATCCCAGGTGCGTCACGTACAACTGGGCCACCTCCTGGCCGTCGCGTTTGCCGGTATTGCGGACGCTGACGGTGACGCTCATCTGGCCGTCTTTGGTCAGACGCGAAGAGCTGGCGCGGAGGTTCGAGTAAGCGAACGTCGTGTAACTCAGTCCGTAGCCGAACGGATATAGCGGCTGACCCTTGAAATACATGTACGTGCGGCCATTACGGAGGTTGTAGTCCATCATGGGCGGCAAATCGTCCATCGACTTCACCCAGGTCTGGACCAAACGCCCGGCGGGGTTGTAGTCGCCGAACAGAACGTCGGCCAGCGCGTTGCCCTCTTCCTGGCTGTTGTGGGCCATGTGCACGATGGCGGGCACATGTTCCTGGGCCCAGTTGATGGCGAACGGAAAGCTGGCCTTGAGCACCACGATGGTCCGCGGATTGACCTTGAAGACGTCCTCGATCAATTGTTCTTGCGCGGGCTGCAGGTCGATGGCCCTGCGGTCGATGCTTTCCTTGCCGTCGCTGAGGGCTTCGCACTTGGCCCAGCCGGCATCGCAGGTGGGGTGGTTGCCGATGACGACGATTGCCACATCGGAAGCCTTAGCCGCATCCACCGCCGCGTTGTTGTCGTTATTGAGGGCGAAGTTCACTTTGACGCCGGCTCCGACCTTGTTCTTGATTCCATCGAGCGGCGTAACCTTGTAGGGGAACGCGCCGCTATACCAGTCCCAGGCGACGTCGTTGGACCGCTGGCCGACCACCGCGATGGACTTCAGCTTGGACTTATCCAAAGGCAGCAGGTTGTTCTGGTTCTTCAGAAGAACGATTGCTTCTTGCGTCACCTGGCGGGCGAGCGACTTGTTCTCGTCCCTGGTCCAGGGTTCCGGACCGTCCTGGATCTTGGTGTAAGACACCATCTCGGGAGGGTCGAGCATTCCGAGCTTGATCATTACCCGGAAGCTGCCTCTGATGACCTCCTCGATCTCGGCCATGGTGATCAGCTTCTTCTCGAGGGCCAGAGTGATATTGGCCTTGTATATGCCGTCGAGAAACTGGTTGATGCCCACTTTGATTGCGCCCGCCGCGGCCGTGGGCAGGTCCGGAAAGTACTTGTGAGCTCTCACCATGGCGTCCAGAGACCCGGCGTCCGTGGTGATGATGTGGTTCACCCCCCACTCCTTGATGGTGATTTCCTTTAAGATCGGCTGGGCGGTCATGGGGATGCCGTTCATGGCGTTGTAAGCGGCCATGTAAGAGCGCGCTCCTGCTTCGAAGCCCATGCGGAAGGGCACGGAGTAATACTCGCGCAAAAGCCGCTCGTCGAAGTTGGAGGAAGATCCCATCCGGCCGTTTTCATTGCTGTTGGCCAGGAAGTGCTTCAACAGGGCGGCGGTCTGCCAGTACTTGGGATCGTTGCCCTGAAGGCCGCGCACGAAGGCGGCAGTGAGAGTGCCGTTGAGGTATGCATCCTCGCCGTAGCACTCTTCCGTTCTGCCCCAGCGGATGTCGCGGCCGAGGTCCGCGTTGGGCGCGCGGATAATCAGGGATTGCGACCCGCCACGGCTGTATTTCGCGGTTTGGTTGAGCCAGCGCGCTTCGTAGCCTTCCACCGCGGCGGCCTTCTGGAGAAGATCCGGGTCCCAGGTTTCCCCCAGCCCGATGGCCTGAATGAAAGTCGTAGTCGGGATGGCGTTGGGGCTATCGGCTCTGCCGCGCGCCAGTCCATGCAGGCCTTCCCCTTGGTTGTAACCCTTGATCCCCAGGCGATTCAGAGAGGGACCTGGGCCGCCACGTCCGCCCAGGTAGTAATTGGCGCCCAGGACGTCGACCTTCTCCTCCGGGGTTAACAGGGAGATGATGTTGGTGACCCTTTCCTCCATCGAGAGGTTGGGATTCTGAAATGGATACTGGTACTGCTTTTGGGCGGGAGCCTGAGCGATGGCAGAGGCCGTCGCGAGGCACAAAGCGCTCAACCATACGGTGACGTTTCTCATGGCGATTCCTCCAGTCGGCGAAACATATCAGTAGCGCATTAGCTTGACTCGGAAAATGGCGCCTTGGGCCGGGAGCGGGACGCTGGGCGGGGAGTAGGATCCCTGGTAAGTCCGGCCGCGGTTGGTCGTTTTCCAGACCCCGTTCTCGTAGACTCCTTCATCGACCTGAAGGAATTGGGCCGCCGTGAAGCTGGAACCGACCGTGGGGCGGATATCGACCGCGGCGTTGAAGCCCATGATCAGAAACTCGTCCGGCCCCAACTCGCCCACCAGCACGCGGGCGGAGGGGGTGGGGGATGGCGGTGGCGCGCCGGGCGCGGCAAGGAAACGAACCAGCAGGTGGTAGCGGTCGAAGATCAGGTTCTTTCCCCGGATCACATCGTCGGCGACGGCGGCCTTCAGCTTTCCCGCTGCCTGCAAGTCGACGATGGCGGGCATGGCGGCATTGACTAAGCGGTAGTCCGCGCCCAGGTCGACAAAGCGGGCCTCCAACTCCGGACCGGCGCCGGAATCCACCCCATAAGCGCCGAAGCCGATGGTCGGGTACTCAGCCAGCGCGTAGAAAAACGCACGCGCGCCCGACATGGTCCGGCCCGCTTCGGGGCTCCAGTAGGGGTTGTCGGGACGGACGTAGCGCGCGTTGATCATGCGAAAGTTGACGACAGGCTGCACGGAAGTGTCCGCGGAAAGGATGTCGATGTCGGGCGCCACGGCCTTCCACAGGTCGAGCATGTGGGATACCGGCCCGCCGCTGGGGTAGCTCTCGCCCGCGCGATCGAAGGAATCAAACGCATCGGCGGTGTCTTCGCCGCCTTCCCAGGCATTGACGTAGGCGGCCAGCGGATAGATCTGCTTGCCGGCCTTGGCGATTTCGTTTATGTAGGAGGAAAGGTAATACGCGGTGAAGGATTCCTCCGCCAGGCGGCTGCCAAAAACCTCAGTCCAGGTCCCCGGCTTCTTCTTCAGGGCGGTCACCAGCGACGCGGGCACCGGGCCGTTGAACAGCTTATTGGACTCCGCGGAGTAGTCGCGGATGCTGCCCAGCAGGCCGGATTCGTTCTCCACCTGCATCATGATGACGGTGCGGTCGGCCTCGTCGACCTGGCGAAGGTGGGTCATCATGGCCACGTAAGCCCTCTTGTCCGCTTCGAGCGTGCCCCTGGAGTGCGGCGAGAGCACGCGAATCGGTTTGCCACCCGAATCCAGGACGCGCGGGAAGCGCTTGACATCGGATTTGACCCAGTTGGGCGCCCAATCCATGGCCCCGTTCTTCCAGGTGCCGAACCAGAGCATGACGACGCGGAAGCCCCCGGCGCGCGCGCGGCGAAGGATCTGGTCGAAGTCGCGGAAATCGAACTGGCCCTCCTCACGCTCGATTTCGTTCCAGTAGACCGGATACTCGACGGTGTTCGCGTTCATGGCCTTGAGCTTGGGCCAGGCGCGCTCCATGCGGTCCGGGAAGGCGCTGTCGTTGTTCACTTGGCCGCCCAGAATGATGAACGGTTTCCCGTCCACCATGAAGGTGAACCTGTCGCCCTTCTTCACCAGTCGCGGAACGGGCTTGGCTTGCCCGAAGGCCAAAGAAACGGCGGCTGCCAGGACCAAAGCCAGACGGATGATCCTGGGCAGCGGAAAACCAGTTGTTCGTGTCATTGGTCGGAATACTCGATGTTGACGCGTGGCAAGCCCAACGTCAAGAGCCGGGCCCAAAACGCAGACATTTGCTAGGGCTAGCGGTCTGCGGCGCACCGTGGAGCAGGCGTTTCGCCTGCCATGCCGGTATTCCTACCGGCATTCCCTGTAGTGGTCCCCAAAATTGAGACACGGGGCATACCGACACTTTGCCATTGAAAGGAG
>JBAWDI010000020.1:0-3833 GCA_049590695.1 Bryobacteraceae bacterium | reverse complement strand
CGGCGAAAGCAAATCTTCAAGAGTGGTTTCAAGCGGAAGGGCGATGCCGGCAAAGCCCTGCGCCTGAGGCTCAATGAGAAGGATGAAGGCGAACTGGTAAAGCCCGATCCCACGAGCCTTGCCGAGTTCCTGAAGGAATGGTTCAAAGAACATGCCGAGCGAAACTGCACGCCGAAGACGGTAGAGCGCTACCACCAGCTCGCCGCCTACGTGTTGCCGCACATCGGCAGCACCAAGCTGCAGGACCTTTCCGCCCTCACGTTGGAACGCGTCTTCAATCACTTGAAGGACTTCGGCGGATGGAACCGCAAGGCGAAAGCGAACCGGCCGCTTTCGGCAAAAACTGTCCGGCATATCGCCGGCCTTGTGCATGTGGCCCTCGAAACCGCGGTTCGCTGGAAGCTCCTGAAGATCAATCCGGTTGATGCCTGCCAACTGCCAAAGGTGATAAAGCACGAAGCGAAGGCGTTGGACGCTACCCAACTCCATGCATTTCTGGAAGCCGCGCGCGCCCGTGGGCTTTACGAGTTCATCATGCTGGCCGCCGCCACCGGATGCCGGCGTGGAGAATTGCTTGCGCTCACCTGGGCAGACGTGGATTTCATGGGCCGCCTGATGCGCGTGTCGAAGAGCTTAGAGCAGACGCGGGAAAGGTTGCGCGTGAAGTCCACGAAAACGGATAAGCCGCGTGAAATCTCGCTTCCGCGATCAGCTATTGAAGTACTACGCGCCCATCGCGGGGGCCAAGTCGAGAACCGCCGGCTGTTCGGCCCCGACTACCGCGACGATCTCAACTTAGTTTTCGCCACGCCTGAAGGCGATTACCTGAATCCGGACACCCTCACGGCAAAGGTCTGCCTGCTTGCTACCAAAGCCGGCCTCAAGGGCGCCAGCCTCCACACGCTACGTCACAGCCACGGCAGCCAGCTACTCTCTGCCGGCGTACCCCTGCCGGCTGTCAGCAAGCGCCTGGGACATTCCAGCGTGTACGTCACAGCCACGGTCTACAGCCATGCGCTCTCTATGGATGAGGTTGCCGCGGCCGATGCCTGGGAGACTTCCATTCACGACGCCATGGGACGCGACCAAAAGAATGCGTAGATTTCCTGAGACGGAGCGCATGTTTGCATATGTTTGCACGCTGGCCTGAAGAAAGGGAGCAAACCATTGAAAACAAATACATTACATGGTAGCGCTAACGGGAGTCGAACCCGTATTTAAGCCTTGAGAGGGCTCTGTCCTAACCATTAGACGATAGCGCCACAGGGTGCGCTTCTATTCTAGCAAAAAGCCGCCCGGCCACACCCGCCCATCCCCCGCGTGATAATGAAGAGGCATGTGGCGGCTCTTCATTCTCTGTCTCTTCCCCTGCCTGCTGGCGGCGGACGACCATTGGGTGAAGTTCGCCTCGGGGCCGTTCGAAGTGCTCACCGACGCGGGCGCGCGCGCCGGACGCGAAACCATGGTGCGGTTCGAGGAGTTCCGCCACGCGCTGGGCGAGATGGCCGGCGAGCCGGATCTCGAAACACCGGTGCCCGTCCGAATCCTGGTTTTTCGCAATGCCCAAGGGTGGGCCTCGCCCGCGCCCCTGGCCGAAGGCCGCGACTGCTATGCCATCGTGCTGGGGGAAAAGAGCGCGGTCCCGCCGGCGGTCTATAGCGAGCTGACGCGGCTGTTTCTGAAATCCAATACCGCGCAAATGCCGCCGGCCTTCGAACACGGGCTGGCCGAGTTTTTTTCCACTTTCGAGGTGAGCGGCATTCACATCACGGTTGGCGCTCCCCCGCCCCGGCCCGACTTGGATTTTGCGCGGGTGCATCTGCTGGTGGTGGACCCCGAATACTCGGGCAAACTCCGCGTGCTGCTCTACAACCTGCGCAAGGGCGTCGACCAGGACGCGGCCTATCGCAATGCGTTCGGCAAGCCGGCGGCCGAGGTGGAGGCGCAGGCCAAACGCCATCTCGCGGAAGGAAACTTCCAGACCACCTCGCTTTCCAGCCGGCCCATGACGGAGCGCGATTTCCCGGAGAAGCCCATCTCCGATGCGGATGCGCGACTGGCGCGCGCCGACCTGCTGGCGGGCAGCCAATCGGCGGCCGAGTACCAGAGCCTGCTCCGCGACGGCGACAAGGTGGCGGAGGCCGAGGAAGGTCTCGGTCTGCTGGCGCTCGCCGGCCATCGCAACGACGAGGCGCGCCGCCATTTTGCGGCTTCGATCGAAGCCTCGAGCGCCAGCGCGCGCTGCTACATCGAATATGCCAAGCTGGAGCCCGACGACGCCAAGGCCATGCAGGCGCTGCTGCGCGCCGCCGGCATCAATCCCAAGCTCGATGAGCCGTTCGCGCTGATGGCGCGGCGCGATACCGACCCGCAAAAGCGCCTGGCGCACTGGAAAGCGGCGGCCGAGCGCAATCCGCGCGACCCATCCTACTGGCAGGCCCTGGCGGAGTGCTACCTCGCCGATCACAACTACGCGGAAGCGGCCAGGGCATGGAAAGAAGGGGAGCAGGCCGCCACGGACCCCGCCGAGCGCGAGCGCATGCGCCAGGCCCGCATGGCCATCGAGCAGCAGCGCCTGGATTACGAAGAGGCCGACCGGAAGAGGCGCGCCGAGGAGGACGCGCGCGAGATCGAGAAGCTGAAAACCCAGGCGCGCGCGGAGCTGCACGCCATCGAAAACAAGTACAACGGCGGGACCCCCAAGCCCAGCGACAAGGCCGTGCCCTGGTGGGACGGCCCCAACCCCTCGGGCAAACTGACGGGCACTCTCAAGCAAGTGGATTGCCTGGGCTCGCAGGCGCGGCTGGTCGTCGACGGCGACGGCCACCAGACCGTGAAGCTGCTGGTCACCGACCCGCGCAAGGTTGCGATCATGGGCCGCGGCGAGCTGACGCTGGGCTGCGGAGCGCAGAAGCCGCGGCGCGTGGCCATCGAATATTTCCCCAAGCCCAATGCCCGCTTCGGTACCGCGGGCGAAGTGGCCACCATCGAGTTCCAGTGACGCCGACCTGGCCCAAAGGGCACCCCGCCGCGCGCTTCCGCTGGCTGGTGCTGGCGGTGTTCGTGCTCTCCTCCGCGATCAACTACCTGGACCGGCAGTCGCTGGCCATGCTGGCGCCGCTGGTCCGCGCCGAATTCCATCTGTCCAATGCGCAGTACGGACTGATTCTGGCGGCGTTCTCCATCACCTACATGGTCAGCGCGCCGTTGGCCGGCATGTTGATCGATGGCATCGGCCTCAACCGCGCCATCAGCCTGGCGGTGGGGCTGTGGTCGTGCGCCGGAATTTCGACGGGCTTCACGCGCGGGTTGGGTGGCCTGGTGGGCTGCCGCGGGGTGCTGGGCGTGGCGGAGGCGGCCGGCATTCCGGCTGCGGGCAAAGCGATCCATCAATACTTGCGGCCCGCGGAGCGCGCTCTGGGCAACGCCGTGAACCAGGCGGGCGTGAGCCTCGGGCTGATTCTGGCGCCGCCCATCGCCACCTGGCTCGCCATGCACGGCGGATGGCGTCAGGCGTTCGTGGTCACCGGAGCGCTCGGACTGGCGTGGATTCCGCTGTGGAATTGGGCGGCGCGGCGGGCGGGGCCTGGCGGTTCGTCTGAGACAGGCCAAAAAGCCTGTCCCACGGTGCTGCGCGATCACCGGCTGTGGGCCTTCGTGGCAGCCAATGCGCTGAGCATGATCGGCTACTCTCTGTGGACCAACTGGACTACCCTGTACCTGGTGGAGGTGCATGGTCTGACGCTGGTCCAAGCGGCGTGGTACGCGTGGATTCCGCCGCTCGCCGCCCTGCTGGGCGGGTTCGCCGGCGGATGGCTGTCGCTGCGCTTCAT
>JBAWDI010000019.1:0-2676 GCA_049590695.1 Bryobacteraceae bacterium | reverse complement strand
CGTGGAATCCGTGGAGCCGATGCCCGGCAGCCACAACGTCAAGGCCGTGGTGGACGCCGGGCCCGACGGCCGCAAGACGGTGGTCTGTGGCGCGCCCAACTGCCGGCCCGGCGTGGTCGGCGCCTACGTTCCCGTCGGCAAGAAGGTCATCGAAGGCGTCGAGAGCGACGGCATGCTGGCCAGCGCCGCCGAGCTGGGCATCAACCGCGACCATTCGGGCATCATCGAACTGGAAGTTGCCGTCGGCGAGCCGCTCCCTGGCTGCGCGCCGGACAGCGTGATCGAGATCGACAACAAGTCCATCACCCATCGGCCCGACTTGTGGGGACACCACGGAATGGCGCGCGAAGTGGCTGCCATCCTGGGGCGCAAGCTGAAGAATCCGGTGCGGCTCGAGCTGCTGCCGGAAGGGCCGGCCGCGGTCGACATCCAGATCGAAGATCTCAACCTTTGCCCGCGGTACAGCGCGTTGGTTTTCGAAAACGTCCGCGTCGCGCCTTCGCCCTGGTGGCTGCAGTGCCGGCTCACCGCCATCGGGCTGAACCCCATCAACAACATCGTGGACATGACCAACTACGTCATGGCCGAGATCGCGCAGCCCATGCACGCTTTCGATGCGGATCTGCTCAAGGGCGGCGCCATCTTCATTCGCCGCGCCAAACCGGGCGAGCATTTCCGCGCGCTCAACGAAGAGGAATACACGCTCGATGGTTCCAACCTGGTGATCGCCGATAGCGCCGGCGCTATCGCGCTAGGCGGCGTGATCGGCGGGATGGCGACCGCCATCGGCGAGAAGACCACGCGCGTGGTGCTGGAGAGCGCCAACTTTCAGGCGTCCTCGATTCGCAAGACCTCGGTCGCCATCAAGCTGCGCACCGACGCCTCCATGCGGTACGAAAAGGCGCAGGACCCGGCCAACACGGTGCGCGGCCTGGCGCGCGCCATCGAGCTGTTGCAAGAGATCTCGCCCGGCATCCGCGTGGTGGGCGGCGTGGCCGACCAGAAGAAGGCCATCCCCGCGCCGCCGGCCATCGAACTGCCACTCGACTGGCTGGAGCGCAAGCTCGGCCGCACGGTGGAACCCGAGGTGGCGCGCGGCATCCTGGAACGGCTGGAATTTGGCGTGACGGAGCCGCGGCCGCGCATTTTCTCCGTGACCGTGCCCGGGTGGCGCGCCACCAAGGACGTGGCCATCAAAGACGACCTGGTGGAAGAGGTGGGCCGGATGGTGGGCTACGATTCCATCACGCCGCGGGCGCCGCTGATCCCCTCCTCCGTGCCGCCGGGCAATCCCGAGCGCAAGTTCCAGCACGAGGTGCGCGACGTTTTTGTGGATGAGGGCTTCACCGAGGTTTACAACTACTCGTTCATCAGCGAAGAGTCGGCGCGCGCGTTCGGCTTCGACCCGGCGGCGCATGAGCGTGTGGCCAACCCCATTGCTTCCGACCAGGCGCTGATGCGCACTTCGCTACTGCCGGGCATCTGGAAGAACATCCTCGAGAACAGCAAGCACAAGGACGCCTTCCGGCTGTTTGAAATCGGCTTCGAGATTCACAAGCGCGGCGGCAGCCTTCCCGAAGAGATCCCGCACCTGGTGGCCGCGCTCTACGACCGCCAGGGCGATGGCGCCGCAGGCCTGTTCGAAATCAAGCGTGCCGCCGAATGCCTCATGCCGGGCGCGCGGGCCTGCCCCGCCGAGCCGCGTCCCTTCGAACACCCCGCGCGTTCCGCCGATATTCTGTGGAACGGGCAAACCGCCGGCCCCCTCTTCGAGCTGCACCCGTCGCTGGTCGAATCGGGCCGCGCGGCGGTTCTCGATCTGGACCTGCGGGTGGTCTGGCCGCTGAGCGCCGCTGAGATCAAGTACACGCCCATACGCCGCTACCCGTCCAGCGCCTTCGATCTTTCCGTCGTCGCCGGCCTGCGCGAGCACGCCGGCTACCTGGAAGCCACCGTGGCATCTTTCGCCGGCCCGTTACTGGAATCCATCGAGTTCGTGCGCCAGTACACCGGTGCGCCGCTCGAGGAAGGCCAGAAGAGCGTCTCATTCCGCTTGACGGTGGGCTCTCCCGAGCGCACGCTCTCTTCCGAGGAAGTGGGCGAGATCCGCGCCCGCATCATCGCGGGTATGCGCGAGTTAGGCTACGACCTCCGCGTGTAAGCCTGGGTGGGGCATGCTTTAGCTTGCCCTCCCTTTGCCTTTGTACAGAAAAGTAGTCTACAATAGCGAGCATCATGAAAAGCGCCCTACTGCTTGCACTGCTCCTGCTATCCGCGTGCAGCCGATCCAACAATCTGCTGTTGGGGCGCGTCCAAGCCGAGGTAGGCTCGCATACGGTGGTGGTGACGGATTGCTACCGGACCAGCGTCCCCCCGCCTCAGCGGCTCCCAGACGCGGCGGGGCGGGCGGTCTACCGTTTCACGCCCTGCCGCGATGCCGACGTGCTGATTCGCGGCGACGAACTGCTGGTGAATGGGCAATCCTATGGGCGCCTGAATCCGGCGGACGCCGTGCTGGTGGATCACGGCGTGGTTTCCGTCCAGCGGCGTTCGCGGTAGCGACGGTGGGGCATGCTTGAGCTTGCCCTCTCGGC
Source organism: Bryobacteraceae bacterium (assembly GCA_049590695.1). Lineage (GTDB taxonomy): Bacteria > Acidobacteriota > Terriglobia > Bryobacterales > Bryobacteraceae > Fen-178. The sequence continues at coordinate 82 of JBAWDI010000019.1, read as the reverse complement.
CCGGCGAGCATGGCTCGGTTGGGCCATGGATTTCCGGAGCCGATAGGGTAAAACTATGGATGATGAAGGCTGTGTTCGTGCT
>JBAWDI010000018.1:0-5664 GCA_049590695.1 Bryobacteraceae bacterium | reverse complement strand
GACTTACGCCGGCCGGCCAGCGCGGTGGCCACGGCCATCTCGACGGCCGCCATTCCGGAGGCGCAAGCCAGCGCGCCGTGGCCGCTTTCCATCACGGTCATGAGCTCTTCGAGCGCGGCGTTCGTAGGGTTGTCGTAGCGCGCGTAACTGTAGCCCGGCTCGGTCCGGGCGAAGACGCGGTCGAGCTGTTCCATGGAGTCGTAGAAGTAGCTCGAGGCGGTGTGAATCGGGGTGGTGACGGGAACGTGCGGGCCGGGCTTTTTGCGGTCGCCCGCGTGGACGGCTTGGGTCTCGATCTTCAACTCGATTTCCTTTTCCAGCGCACGCCGGACTTGGTGTCCTCGAGGATAATGCCCTGTTCCAGAAGCTGGTCGCGAATCTGGTCGGCGAGCGCGAAGTTCCTGGCTTTCTTGGCCGCGGTGCGCTCGGCGATACAGCGGTCGATTTCCGCAGCGGAGAGCTCGCCGCTCGCGACCGTGGGGTTGAGCACGTCGAATATGGAATCGAAGCGGGCCAGGAACTGGAGCGCCGCGGCGGCGTTGCCCGCGCGGAACTCGCCGGAGTCCATGGCTGTGTTGGCGTCGCGCACATACTCGAAGACGGCGGCCAGGGCTTCGGCGGTGTTGAGGTCGTCGTTGAGGCTGTCGGTAAATGCCTGCGAAGCCTGCGCGGTGCGGGCCATCAACGGATCGTTGACGCCGTCGGCGTGGTGGTCGGTTTCCAGCCGCAGCTTAAAATTGCGCAGCCGGTCGATGGCGAGGGCGGCCGATTTGAGCCCGTCGAAGGTGAAGTTGAGCGATTTGCGGTAGGGCGCCGAAGCCAGCAGGTAGCGGATGGCTTCCGGCTGGTACGCGCGGCCGAGCAGGTCGCGGAGGGTGTAATAGTTGCCCAGCGACTTGGACATCTTCTGGCCTTCCACCATGAGGAACTCGGCGTGGAGCCAAAAGCGCGCGAAGGGTTTGCCGGTGAGCGATTCCGATTGCGCAATCTCGTTTTCGTGGTGCGGGAAGATCAGATCGACGCCGCCGGCGTGAATATCCAGCGTATCGCCCAGGTACTTGATGGCCATCACGGAGCACTCGATGTGCCATCCGGGGCGGCCGGGGCCGATGGCGGAAGGCCAGAACGGCTCGCCTTCCTTGGGCGCCTTCCACAGCGCGAAGTCGCGGGCGTCGGCCTTTTCGTATTCGTCCACGTCGACGCGCGCGCCCGCCTGGTTGCCGCTGAAATCGTTGTGCGAGAGCTTGCCATATCCGGGAAAGGTGGAAATGCGGAAGTACACCGAACCGTCGCTGGTGTAGGTGTGGTTCCCGGCGCCCAAGCGCTCGATGGCCCCGACCATGTCGCCGATGTGCTCGGTGGCGGGGACCAGGCGCTCGGGGCGCTCCAGCCGCAGAGTGGCGCAGTCCTCCAGAAACGCCTTGGTATAGATGCCGGTGTATTCCCCCAGCGTCTTGTGCTGGGCCACGGCATTGCGGATGATCTTGTCGTCCACGTCGGTGATGTTCATGACGTGGTCGAGGCGGAATCCGCTGGCGCGCAGCCATTTGCGCAGGATGTCGAGGAAGGTGAAGGTCCGGAAGTTGCCGATATGGGCGTAATCGTAGACCGTGGGGCCGCAGGTATACATGCGGACGGTGTTGTCGCGCGCCGGCAAGAACTCCTCCACGCGCTGTGACAACGTGTTGTAGAAGCGTAGCGCCATGATGACGGGGAAGTTTCATCGTAGCAGAGGCGGCGCACACCACGCGAATGCCCGTGTTGTACTATAAATAGTTACTTCATGAAGGCTTTACTGGAATCGCTCCAGCCCGGTGAGAGGGATTGGGATCTCGCCCAGGCGATCGATCCGGCCCGGCTGCCCGCGCATATCGCCATCATCATGGACGGCAACGGCAGGTGGGCGGGCCAGCGGCGATTGCCGCGCGTGGCCGGCCACAAAGCGGGAATCGGTCCCGTCCGCTCGACAGTGGAGACCTGCGCGCGCCTGGGCGTGAAAGTGCTCACTTTGTACGCCTTCTCCGTCGAAAACTGGAAGCGGCCGCGGGCCGAAGTGGAAACTCTGTGGCGGCTGCTGCGCTATTACCTCAAGCAGGAGCTTCCCGAACTGCAGAAGAACGACATCCGCTTGCAGGCCATCGGGCGGCTGGACGCGCTGCCCACGCAGGTGCGGCGCGAGCTCGATGCCGCCGTGGACGCCACGGCCGCCAACCGCGGGTTGCTGGTCAACCTGGCCATCAATTACGGCGGGCGCGCGGAGATTGTCGACGCGGTCAACGCGATTCTCGAGATGGCGCGGCTCGACGGCAGCCTTGGATCGCTGAAACTCGATGAGGACCTGATTGCCACGAACCTCTACACGGCTTCCTGCCCCGATCCCGACCTGCTCATCCGCACTTCCGGCGAGATGCGCATCAGCAACTTCCTGCTGTGGCAGATCGCCTACTCGGAGCTGTACGTCACCGAAACGTTGTGGCCGGATTTCACGCGCACGGACCTGATCGAGGCCGTGCTGGAATACCAGAAACGCGACCGCCGCTTTGGCGGGCTCAGTGCGCCAGTCAACGGCGACGCGCGGGCCACGGACGAAACCTTCGTCGTAGCGCTCCGCTCGTCATGAAGCGGATTCTCACCGCGGCCGCGCTCATTCCCATCGTCGTCTACGTGGTTTTGTGGGCCAATGTCTGGGCCTTTCTCGCCGTGCTGGTGACGGTGGCCTTTCTGTGCTACCGCGAATTCAACGGTGTGGTGGCGGCTTACGGTTTCGGCGCGCCCGGTCCGCTGGGCTATGCCGCCGGGGTGCTGTTGCTGGCCTGGCGGCAGGAGACCTGGCTGCCGATCCTCGGCATTGCGCTCATCTTGCTGGCGCTGGCGATGAGCGGGAACGACCTGGCGAAATCGGTTCCGCGCGCGGCCCTGCTGCTGGCGGGCATCGTCTACGTCTTCGGCTGCTGGAAATGCGCCATGCCCCTGCGCGAACTGAATCCCCATTGGCTGATGTATGCGCTGCTGGTCAACTGGGTGGGCGATATGGGGGCATATTATGTGGGCCGGCGGTGGGGCCGTCACAAGATGGCGCCGCGGATCAGCCCGAACAAATCGTGGGAAGGGGCGGTGGCGTCGGTGGCGGCGTCGGTCCTGGTTGCCGGGGCGTACCTGTGGCACTTCGTGCCGGGGGTAGGGGTGGCGCAAGCCGTGGCGCTCACGGTGGCCGCCAACGCCGCGGGACAGCTTGGCGACCTGACGGAATCGGCCATCAAGCGCGGCGCCGGGGTGAAGGACAGCGGCGGGATTTTGCCCGGCCACGGCGGTTTCCTCGACCGGGTGGACAGCACGCTGTTTTCGCTGCCGCTGATTTACGCCTGGCTGAAGCTGGCGGGGTGAGGCGGACGCGATCGAGCACCGCCACGGCAGCGGTGCTCCGGAACGGCCCCCTGGTGGTTCAATTCCAGGATCATGCCGCCGAGGAACGGGTGCTCTGCCTGGGGCAAACGAACAGGGGCAGGCTGCTGGCGGTGGTGTATACCGAACGAGGCCAGGCGATCAGGGTGGTCACGACGTACCCTATGACACCCCGGCAGGAGGAGTTCTACTTCAGGAAGCGATAACCTATGGCGACCAAGAAGACGGCTCAAACGACCACAATTCCGAAGTTCAAGAGCGAAGCCGAAGAGGCGGCGTGGTGGGACGCCCACCCCGACTTCATCGTGGAGCAATTCGAGAAGGCAGCCAAGGAAGGGCGCTTGTTGCGAGGCATTCCGAAGTCCAAGAGCGTCACTATTCGGATACCCGTGAGGGACCTGGAGGCCGCCCAACGCCTCGCGGACCGCAAGGGTCTGCCGTACCAGACCTACATGAAGATGCTCCTGCATCAGGCCCTCGAGAAAGAGCGGCTGGCAGGGTAGTGGCTTCACAGGGCGAGACCCGGCGGCGCCGAGCCATCGTCCACGGACGGCCCGGCTTGGCCGTAGGCCGGGGTGAGCCGCGCCTCATCACGCGACTGTCCCCGGGTTTACAGGTGGATGATGCCGCGCTGGATGGCGGCGGTCGCGGCCTGCGTGCGGTCCTGGACACCCAGCTTGCTCAGGATGTTCTTCACGTGGTTTTTGACCGTGTGCTCGGCTATGTTCAGCTTGTACGCGATCTGCTTGTTCGCCAGGCCCCGCACGATCAGCTCCAATACCTGGACCTCGCGGGCGCTGAGATCGGGCCTCGGCAGTTGCGCCGCCAGCGATGCCGCCACCGCGGCCGGTAAGTAGGTGTGGCCCTCATTGACGGCGCGGATGGCCTTCAATAATTCATCGTGCAGGACGTCCTTCGTCAAGTACGCCAGCACCCCCGCCGTCAGGGCGCGGCGGATGTCTTCGTCGCCGCCGTAAGTGGTCAGGGCGATCATCCTCGCGGTGGGAAACTCCGCCCGGATGGCGGTGGCCGCTTCCACTCCTCCCATCCCCGGCATGCGCATGTCGAGCAGCGTCACATCGGGCCGGTGCTGGCGGAACAACTCGACGGCCTGATGGCCGTTGGAGGCCTCGGCCACCACCGTCATATCGGGCTGCATGTTGACGATGGTACTCACGCCCACCCGCGCCACCAAGTGGTCTTCGGCAACCAGAATCCGGATCTTATCGTTCATGGCAATGGCACTTTCACTTCCACCTCGGTTCCACCTCCGGGTTGACTCGCCAGGCGCAGTTCGCCGCCCAGCCGCTCGGCGCGCTCGCGCATGCCGATCAGTCCGAAATGCCCGCCTTGGGAGGAAAACGCGTCCTGCTGCTCGAAGCCGCGCCCATTATCGACAATCCGCAGGAAGAGCCGGCGCGCTTCGATGTGCAGCTTGACCCAGATCCGGCTCGCTCCGGCGTGTTTCAGAACGTTGGTGACGGCCTCTTGCGCGATGCGCAGCAACTGTTGCTCCGCCTCTTCCGGCAGAGCGGTGCGCGGCCCGCTGACATCCACGTCCACGTCGACCCCCGACCCCGCGGTCCACAGGCGCGCGCTGGATTCCAGGGCCGCCGCCAGATCCTGCCCTTCCAGGACCGAAGCCCGCAAGTCCATCACCGAACGCCGCGCCTCGGTCAGGCTGTGCCGCGCCATCTTCCGCGCCATATCCAGGTACTTGCGCACCGGCGCCGTCTCGTCCGGCAGGCACATCGCCACGGCGTCGAGCTGCGAAGAAATGCCCACGAACCCTTGCGCCAGCGTGTCGTGAATCTCGCGCGCCAGCCTGGCCCGCTCATCCAGCACCAGCGCGAACCGGTAGCGGATCTGCCGCACACGCAGCCGGAACACGGCCCACGCGCAGGCCAGCACCAGCGCCGCGCACAGCAGGCGGAACCATGCCGTCTCGTAGAACTGCGGCAGCAATTCAAAGGAGTACGCTACTTGGCTGGCCGCCCCGCCTGGCAAATTGGCTCTCACGATAAACCGGTAGCGGCCGTGCCGCAGGCTGTTGTAGTTGATCAGGCGCCGGCCCCCGGCCGAAACCCACTCCGCGTCCAGCCCTTCCAGCTTGTAGGAATACCGCACCCGCTCCGGCGCGCTGAGATGGATGGCGGTGTAGCGGATCTGGATGCGCTGGCTCCCCGGCGCCAGCCGCGCCGCGCGCCCGAGATCCACGGGCAGGCCGTCGGCCGTCATCTCCACCAGGTACACCACCGGCTC
>JBAWDI010000017.1:0-2759 GCA_049590695.1 Bryobacteraceae bacterium | reverse complement strand
GCCCTGCTCAGTAATTACGACCAGGAGAACTGTCTCATCAATGTTGGCACGGAGGGCCCGTTCGATAGCCGTCCAGAGCGGTTCGGTGTTGCGCCCCTGCCGCTTCGCCTCTTTCAGGAGGGCGGTGACATTGTTCAACGGTTCTTCCCAGGCGCGTTCCGCCACCTTGTCCGGTTCCCGCTCGATGGCCGCCCAGAGCCGGTCCGCAAGCGAAGACTGGCCTTGATTTGCCGCTGCTTGCAGCAGCCCGGAGGCCCACCCAAGCGAAACTAGCACCATCCGCCCGATCAGGTCATCGGGACCGGCAGCCAAGTGCTGCCACAACCGTGACAGCCGTTCCAACGAGCCTTCGTCGCGGAGGCGAGCAGATACGGCAGCAGCAGTTGTTGGATATCGAGCTGCGGCCTCGAAGAGGATTCTCTCCTCATTTGTTGGGTGAGCCGCCAGGATCAGCCGGCCCCAGTCTGGCTCGCGCAGCCCGAAGCTGCGGTACTGGGAGAGCTTTCCACGATCTCTCCGGACGACAAGGCCCAGTTCCAGCAGCAGATCGGTATCGTTGGGGTGCGGCAGGGCGTGGAGAGACACATCGAGTTCGAATTCCTGCGAACCGAAAACCGACAGGCAGAGGAGATTCTCCAGCGCTCTGGCGTTCAGGACCTTGAGCCATTTTTCCTTCACCCAGTCCGATGCGGCTTCCAACGGCAGTTCCCAACGGCCGTGCGAGAACTCGTCGAGGCGGCCCAGCACGGCAAGGCAGAATGCCCCCAGCGCACTGCCATAATCGCGGTGCCATTCGTCCAGCACGCTGGCTGGAGGAGTCGCCAATGGTGCGGCTAGGCCGCCAACGACACGTTTATGGACACACGCCAGAATTGAGACCAGATCGGCCGGAGTCGGGCGGAGTTCAACGGCGGGGTCGGTGACATGGCGCTCGAAAAACTCCAGATCCTGGGCGGGTGTCGTTATGGCTACGCGCTGGGTTCGGGTTGCGATCAACAGGAGCCTGCTCCCTCTTGGTCGATCTCTCCATTGTTCCCACAACTGACGCGCGAGCTCAGGCTGGTGATGCGCATTATCGACGATCAGCAAAGCTCCCGGCCGCGTCAGGCGCCGCGCCACGGTGAGCGCGTCTATCACCGTGACGGGATCGACGATAGCGAGATCCAAGTAGTAGACGGGATGATCCCGTTGCACCGGTGTGGCGGCGACGCGCAATCCCAGAGTGGTCTTGCCGACGGATGCAACGTCCAGAACGAACGCCCATCCGTGGCGGTCGAGGCGGGCCAGAACTTCAGCGTCGGCCGTCAGAGTCGGCACTTCTCCATTCAGGTACTCCGCTCTGGAGGGAAAGGGCAAGGTCGCCGGCGAGTTTGACGTGCGGTACAGGAAGAAATCCTCATTCACCGGCACAAAGGGCCAGCAGTGTGCGGCCGGCGTGAGAGAGGTCAAGATGCCCGGCAGGTCCGCATGGTCCGCATAGCCAACGACCACGAGATTACGCGGCTTGTCGATTCTCTGGGCCAGAGCACGTGCTTGGTCCGCCTTGGTCAGGAAGTAGTCCGGCAGGCCACTGGCGTCCCAGCGTTGGCTCCAGGCCAACATCCTGCCCAGGTTGGGGTCATCAAGCCCATCACCACAGCCGACGTAGATCCACGACCACCCAAGCCACAGGCTCTTGAAGAGATCCTGAAAGTCACGGTCAGCAACGATTCGGTTATACGAAGTACGACCTAACACGACCGACGAAGGGCGCTTCCAATGGCCATGGAGGTGTAAGATCCCCGGTCGTTGTCGGCTGATCACTTTCAGGATCTCGTCGTGCTCCTGCCACGTTACCGGCTGAAGCCCGGTTGCGTCGGCAAGCAGGCTGTCGTAGTTTGTCGTAACCAGAAGTACGCCCGCCTGTTGAAGATTCCGGAGAGCGTCCAATGCTGCGCCCCTGCCCGGCCGGACAGGAAAGGTAGCAAAAGCGCTATCCAACCAGTGAGCGAAACACGCAGGGTCGGGAACCATCAGATCCCGCTCGACCACTTCAGCGTGATCGAGCGCTTTCGCCAGGTCGAACGGGGAGAAGGCCGTCTCCAACGACGCGATGAGATGGGCCCCTCGTTTGGCAGTAGAGAACTCGGTGTTGACGAGATAATTGACGCCATGCTTGAGCAGCCCGAGCCAAGAGGCATGCGGCAAAGAAGTGGCGCCAGCCGAGATACCTGCACCAACTAGGGCGAGAACCTTCGGTTGGTCACTCTCCAGCAGCTTGGCAACCGGCGCAAGCTCGGGCAATAACGGAGACGTGTTCAATCCTCGTAACGGAACTGCGTACCCTTAATGCTGATTACGCGCACTGATACAGTGTAACGCTGAGCTTTCCGATTATGTAGTGTAATGGTGTCGCGACACAGGGTGGCCTTCTCCCGCCGAGCGACGTTTCCCCACGCAAACATTTCACCGCCATCCTGTTTCAAGCTGTTTGGGTGTATTCTGGAGTGTCAAGGGGAGGCGGGCACGGTTAAGTTCTGCGTGCTGGCAAGCGGCAGTTCCGGGAACGCCGCCCTGCTGGCCACTGAAAATACGCGCATCCTGGTGGACGCCGGGCTGAGCATGAAGGAACTTCGCAGGCGGCTGGCGGCCATCGGCGAAGATCTCGCCTCGATCGACGCCATCGTCATCACCCACGAGCACTCCGACCATGTGGCCGGGCTGCCCGTGCTGGCGCGCAGCCGGGACGTCCGCGCGGCCATGCACCTGACGCGCTTGGC
>JBAWDI010000016.1:0-8519 GCA_049590695.1 Bryobacteraceae bacterium | reverse complement strand
TGCACGACATCCCATTTTCCCCTGCGCACGTCGAAATCAATTCAAATCGTTTTTGCTACGATCAGGGCTAAGCCTTGAGGGATGTGGTGGTTACAAGCCCTATTGCAAAAACGTTGGGACAGCAGTGCGTCTGTCCCCTTTTCCCTTTTCCGAAGCTACACCGCGACCAACAGGCTTTCCGCGAACGGCCATTCATCGTCCACCCACTGTGCCTCCGTGCGAAACCCGCACGAAACCCCCAGTTCCGCGATCTCGCGCCGGGTGTACTTGTGGCTGCTCTCCGTCCAGACAGTCTCCCCCGCCGCAAACGTCACCGCCCAGTCGCCTTGCCGGACATTCACTACCTGCCGCCTCCTCGAGCGTAGATGCATCTCGATGCTGCCGGTCGCCTGGTTGAACCGCGCGACGTGCTCGAATTGGCGAAGATCGAAGTCGCCATCCAACTCCCGGTTGATTCGCCCTAGCAGGTTCAGGTTGAACGCCGCCGTTACCCCCAGAGGGTCGTCGTAAGCCTCGATCATCCGCACTGGCGGCTTCATGAGATCTGTCCCCAGCAGCAGCGAATCGCCCGGCGCCAGAACGCTTCGCACCTCGCTCAGAAAACGGGCGTCCGACCCGGCATCGAAATTGCCGATCGTGCTCCCCAGGAACAATACCAGCAGGCGGATCCCATCCGCCCGCAGCGCGGCCACCTCGCGCAGGCCGTCCACGTACTCCCGCTCCACCCCTACGATGCTGACGCATTCCACGTCGTCCAGTTCCGACTTGCAAGACGCCAGCGCGGCACGCGAGATCTCGATAGGGTAATAGGACACCGGCTCGCGTTTGCACAACGCGCTCAGTATCCAGCGCGTCTTTCTTCCGCTGCCGCTTCCCAGTTCGGACACCAGCACCGGGCTCGGCACGCGTCTCACGATCTCGTTCGCATGGCGGCGCAGCAGCCGCTCGTCCGCCCGGGTGAGCCCATACTCCGGAAGTTGGGTGATCACCTCGAACAGCGCGAATCCCAACTCGTCGTACAGATACTTGGACGGAAGTTCCTTCTGTCCCTTCTTGCACAGCCCCGCGCGCACATCCGAGGCGAACTGCGCCACGGGGTCGATCGATGCTTTCGCCCAGGTGGCCATCTTGACTCTCCTTCAGCCCGATTGGCTCACGCAGCGAAACCCCGCGTAGACATATTGATAGTGGGGCTGAAACCAATTCCGGAAACTGCGGCGCAGCATCGCCCAGGGGGTCCGCACGCTCCCGCCTTTCAGGACGTAGTGCTTTCCGTCGAAGAATTGGGCCGAGTACCCCGGATAGCAGGCAAAAGGCCGGAATCCGGGGAACGGCGCGAACTCCGTCGACGTCCACTCCCATCCGTTGGCCATCAATCCCTCCACGCCGAAGGCGCTTCCACCCAGCCTGCGTGCGTTCACTGGCAACGGGTCCCACGCGCCTAAAGACGGATATTGCCCCAAGGCCGCCGGTGGTTCGTCCCCCCAAGGATATTCGCGTTCCCGGTCCCCGCCGGTGCCATACGCCGCCCTGTGCCACTGCGCCTCCGTAGGCAGCGTCTGACCTGCCCAGCGCGCGTACGCGCTGGCTTCCGCGTGGCTGGCATATACCGGCCAGTCGAACGGCAGCGGTATCTCATCGAGCATCGACCGGTATGCCCACCCATCGCCGCGCTTCACCCAGAACACCGGATGCGAAATCCCCGCCGCCATCTTCCACTCCCAGCCGGCCGGCGTCCAAAGTGCCCGATCGTGGTATCCTCCATCCTCGAGAAACCGCAGAAACTGCCCGATCGAAACCTTGTGCCGGCCGATGCCAAATTCCGGCACATCGACGCGGTGCGCCTCGAACTCGTTGTCCCAGCCGAACAACTCCGAACCGCGGCGCAGGCCCAACGTAGCGCGACCCTCCGGAACCCGCGCGCAACCGGGCGTAAAGGGACTGCCCCCGATCGCGCGCGGCGCCACCGCGCCCCGCTTACGCTCGAATGGCATCTGGTGAAACATGTACGCCAGGGTTTCGGCGTGCATCAGCCGGTGCTCGATTGCGATATTCAGCAGGTACCCGAACGAGCCCTCACCCACTTCCGGCAACCGCGCGCCCTCCAACCGGCCCAGGGCCTGGCGCACCCGGTTCCGATAATCGTACACCTCCGGCATGCGTGGCCAGTCGTGGGGCCGATCCGTCGGCAGACTGCTTCCCACCGGGTCGATGCCGAACGCGAAGAGGCGGTCCAAATCCGGGCGGAAACTCTCGACACCGCACGCGCCGCTCAGCAGGTTCCAATCGAATGCCTCCAGGTGCCCGGCATAGAAGACGATGCGGTGGCGCTCCGGAATCGGCCGGTCGTACATCGCTTCGGGCCGGACCATCTCGAAGAGCGCGTCCGTCTCTTCCCGGGCCTCGGTCAGCCGCGATACCAACAACCGGCGGTTGTCCGGCGCAGCTTGTGCTGCCATCATTTGGATCCCCTCTCAGTGCATCCGGTTTTCACTCATTATATACCAGACCGCTCCCGCTGGCGCTCGGCCGCGGATCGACCGTACGATTCCGTACCACGGCCCGTTACCGCCACCGTCAAGCCGGTTACTATTGAGGTAAACTGATAACACTGACGTATGGGGCACTCGGAGCGCTGGCCGGCTCTGCCGCTGAACGAATGGGATAAGACTTACCACACGCTTCACATGTGCAGTCAGATCGTCGGCAAGATCCGCATGGCGCTCTCCCCGCCACTGAATCATTGGTGGCACGTCGCCCTGTATGTGAACTCGCGCGGGCTGACCACGGGACCAGTACCGTACCCGCCAGGTCTCTTTGAGATTCAGTTCGACTTTCAGAAGCATGCGGTGAGCATCTCCACCAGCGAAGGTCCCTGGGTGTCGCGGCCTTTGCGGGACGAGTCGGTTGCCGACTTCTACAGCGGCATCTTCGAGGCGCTCTCGTCACTCGGCATTGCCGTCAAAATCAACCCCATGCCGCAGGAGGTTGTGGACGCCGTTCCGTTCGACCGGGATCGCGCCAATTGCTCTTACGACCCCCACTACGCCAATCGTTTTTGGCGAATTCTGGTCTCCAGCGCCAAGGTGCTCCAACGGTTCCGCGCCGGGTTTACGGGCAAATGCAGTCCGGTTCACTTCTTCTGGGGTAGTTTCGACCTGGCGTGCACGCGTTTTTCCGGGCGGCCCGCGCCGGCCCGCAAAGGCGTCATCAGCGGCCCGGCTTATTCGCACGAGGTATCGAGCGCCGGCTTTTGGCCTGGCGGCGGCGTTATAGACAATCCGGCATTTTATTCGTATACCGTGCCTCAACCTCCGGGCATCGAAACACAACCTCTTCGCCCCGCGGGCGCGGGTTGGAACACCGGGCTTTCCGAGTTCATTCTGATGTACGACGACGTCCGCCGCGCGGAATCGCCGGAGGAAACTCTCTACCAGTTCCTGGAGAGCACGTATGATGCCGGGGCGCGGCTGGCCAAATGGGACCGCGCCGCGTTGGAGACCTGACTATGCCCGCTCCTTGTCGACATCTCGATCAAATCAAGATTACGCATACCGCTAAGAAGGGCTGCGAAGAGTGTCTCAAAATGGGCGACACCTGGGTCCACCTCCGGCTCTGTATGTCGTGCGGGCATGTAGGTTGCTGCGACGACTCCAGGAACAAGCACGCCACCAGTCACTTTCACGCTACGAAACATCCCCTGATCCGCTCCATCGAACCAGGCGAGTCCTGGATCTGGTGCTATGTCGATAACCTCATAGCCGGCGAGTTGGACCGCTGACAACATGCCAACCGCTCCCCAACGGTCGCGGCTCCGATGGGCTCGCGTTTGCCGCTTTCCGAGCCGCGAACAATCGCCCGCAAGCGGGCGAGGCAGGCGGAACCGCCTGCGTCGCTGGATTTGGAGTTACCCACTATGAACGAACACAGCCTTCTCTCAGTCGCGTTTCCCACACTGGATGAGACACAGATCAGTCAACTAGCGAGCTGCACCCATGCCGAGCCAAAGCTGTTCCGGGACGGCCAGACGCTCTTTGCGGCCGGCGAACGGAACATGAACTTCTTCGTTGTGAAGTCGGGCGAGGTCGAGATCGTAGACCGCTCCGGCGACGAGCGGAAGACGGTCACCATCCATCGTCACGGCGAGTTCACGGGCGACATCTCGCATTTGACCGGCCTGCCGGCCGTCGTCAGTGGCGTCGCCCGGGGCGACTGCGAGGTGTACGAGATTACCGGAGACGCCCTCCGCAACGTTCTGAATCGGTGCCCGGCCATCGGCGATATCATCCTTCAGGCGTTCATCGCGCGGCGACAGCTTCTGCGCGATTCCCCCAACTTCACCGGCCTGCGGGTGATCGGGTCTCGTTACTCCCCGGATACCTTTCGGGTGCGCGACTTCTTATCGAAAAATCGCATCCTCTTCACCTGGGTGGACATCGAAGCCGACCCCCATGTGGATCGGGTGCTCAGACAGTTCGGGGTGACGGAGTCCGATACCCCTGTGGTGGCGTGCGGCCGGATGCTGCTTCTGCGGAATCCCTCCAACCGGCAACTTGCCGACGCCATCGGCATCCGGCAGCCGCTCGGGGACCAGGTGTACGACCTGGTGGTTGTGGGCGCCGGCCCGGCGGGCCTGGCCGCCGCCGTCTATGGCGCCTCCGAAGGGCTGAGGACCGCCGTGCTCGAACACACCGCCCCCGGCGGACAAGCCGGCGCCAGTATGCGCATCGAGAACTACCTTGGCTTTCCTACGGGCCTGACCGGCAGTGAGCTGGCCGGACGCGCCATTCTGCAAGCCAACAAGTTCGGCGCCCATTTGTCGGTTCCCACCCTGGTGAACCGGCTGACGTTCGAGAACGCCTACACCCTGGTGCACCTGGACGGCGATGAGACGGTGACCGCCAAGTGCCTGCTGATCGCAACCGGCGCGGACTACCGCCGCCTGGACGTGGAGGGGTCCGGACGATTCGAGGGGACGGGCGTCTACTATGCCGCCACGCTGGCCGAGGCCCAACTGTGCCGGGGAGCTGAGGTGGTGGTGGTTGGTGGTGGCAATTCCGCCGGGCAAGCGGCGGTTTATCTCTCCGGGCATGCCCGCCACGTCCTGATTCTGATCCGCGGCGACGACCTGTATAAGAACATGTCCAGCTACCTGGCCCGGCGCATCGAGCAGACCCCCAACATCGAACTACTCCCCAACACGACTATCCGCCGCATGAACGGCAACGGGCACCTCGGATCTGTGAACATCGTCAGCAACAAGACCGGAGAGGAACGGACCGTGGAACCCCCGGGTGTATTCAGTTTTATCGGCGCGGACCCCAGAACCAGTTGGCTCCCCCCGGAAATCGAGAGGGATGAGAAGGGGTTCGTCAGGACCGGGATGGAGTTGGCGCACTCCCCATACTGGACTTCGGGACGCCAGCCTTTTCTGTTGGAGACGAGCCGGCCGGGCGTGTTCGCGGCGGGGGACGTGCGGTCCGGCTCGGTGAAACGCGTGGCCTCGGCCGTCGGCGAAGGCGCCATGGCGGTTCAGTTCGTGCACGAGTACCTCAAGCACATGTGACCTCGCCAATCACCGAGCCCGCGAGGACGATCGGCAGCCCCAGTCCTGGCCCGTGTCGCGTGAGGCTATAATCGACATTCATGCACAATCCATCCGTCCTGGTCTCGGGATCGTGTGGCTTGATCGGATCGGAGGTATCGCTCTTCTTCGCCCGTCAAGGCTTCCGCGCGGCAGGCATCGACAGCAATCATCGCGCGGTCTTCTTCGGGCCGGAAGGCGATACCAGTTGGGTCCTGGAACGATTGCGGCGCGAGATCCCGGACTACCGGCATGCGGCGCTCGATATCCGCGACCGGGACGGCGTGCTGGCCCTGGTCGAGGAACTTCGGCCGAACCTGATCATCCACACCGCCGCCCAGCCGTCGCACGATCGCGCCGCCGCCATTCCATTTCTCGACTTCGAGGTCAATGCGTTGGGGACTCTGCACCTGCTGGAGGCCGCCCGGCGTTTCTGCCCCGAGGCGCCGTTCATTCACATGTCCACCAACAAGGTGTACGGCGACCGGCCCAACGCCATCGCGATGCAGGAACTGGAGACGCGTTGGGATTATGCCGACCCGGCCTATGAGAACGGCATACCGGAGAGTTTCCCCATCGATCAATCCAAGCACTCTCTGTTCGGCGCGTCCAAGCTGGCGGGAGATGTAATGGTGCAGGAATACGGGCGGTACTTCAACATGCCCGCCTGCTGCCTCCGCGGCGGCTGCCTCACGGGGCCCAATCATTCCGGCGTGGAACTGCACGGCTTCCTGAGCTACCTGATCAAATGCAACGTGGAGGGCCGGGAATACAAAGTGTTCGGGTATAAAGGCAAGCAGGTGCGCGACAATATCCACTCCGAGGATGTAGCGCGTTTCATGTTCGAGTTCTGGAAAGCGCCGCGCGTGGGCGAAGTTTACAACCTGGGCGGTGGCAAAGGGAACTCCTGCTCCATCCTGGAGGCCTTCCGCATGGCCGAAGAAGTCACCGGCCGGCCCATGAACTGGCGCTACGTGGATGAGAACCGTATTGGCGACCACATCTGCTACTACAGCGATCTGCGCAAAATGAAGGCGCACTACCCCGCTTGGGAGATCACCAGGCCCTTGCGGGCGATCTTCCAGGAAATCTCCGGGAGTTGGGTGCGGCGGCTCACCGAGGCGGTTTGATGCGCGGGCCGCACCTGTGACAGCTTCGCGGTGGCCTTCCAGCCTCGACGGTCCAGGTGTCGCCAGCGTGGAGGCGGGCGGTGTCCGCGGTTTACGGCGTCACGTAGATTCCCACCGTGCTGGAGGATTGGCCACTCGCGAACACCGAGAATCCGAGTGTGCCTGGCGTGTCGATGTAGGGCGGTATCTGGAAATTGATCTGAACAATGCCCGCTACCATGCCGGGTGCGGCTCCGGCGTAAAGCACCACCGGCGCGGGCGTAGGTACCTGTACGAAATTGGAGGAGCGGACAACCAAACCGCCAATCTGGCAGCAATCATAATCCTGGGCGGCTGTGGAGATCTGGCCGTCGAGGGGGCGGGGGTAAATCGAGCCTGCGCCCGTCGCCCAGATGGAGACGATGGCACCGGCCTTGGCCGGGTTCGTAGCCGAGTTCAGAGTGTCGTCCTGGTTGACGGCGGCGGCGGTGCCGACGGGGTTTTGGAAGACTTGCGGATCGGCGGCCACCACGGTTGCTGGAAAAATGGGGCTGGTGACGCTGCTTGAGACGATCTGGACGGTCACCGAACTGTTGGGCGACGCGGCCTGCGGGGCGACCGCGTTAATCTGCGAATCGGAGACGTAGAGCAGCGGGACGGCTACGCCGTTGACGAGCACTTGCACGCCCGCGAGCGAAGTCGGCAGGAAGCCTGAGGTGGCCGTGGCCGTAACAGGCTTGGCGGGGCCGATGTGCGGGCCGTAGATGGAGATCAATTCGCCGGGCACGATGCGGCCCAGCAGCGGGCCATACGCGGCGTTGGCGATGCCGAAGATGCGCATCAGGGGTGTGCCACTGGGCGCCACCGTCCCGACAATGCCGGTGGGTCCGGCGACGTGGAGGAGGCCAGTGGAATCGGCGGCCACGGATTGCGAGACGGCATCGCTGGGGTAACGGGCGGAGTAGACCAGGGCTGAGCCGGAGGGGTTGATCCCGGTCAGGAAATCGCCGCTGTTCGACCATCCTTGCGCGTTGGGGAATTGCGTTGAAGCCGTGGTGCCGGTGAGCCAGACATTGCCGGAGGCGTCGAGGGCCACGGATTTGGCGGCATCCGCGCCGGTGCCGCCGATGTAAGTGGCCCAGACCAAAGCTGAGCCGGAAGGGTTGAGCTTGAGGGCGAAAACATCGGTGGGTGGGAGCGGGTAGTTGACCCCAGGCTGATAGGGTCCGGCGAAAGTGGTCTGGTACGTGCCGGGGGTGGCCGGGAAACTGGGGTCGAAAGTGGCGCCGGTGAGGTACGCGTTGTCGGCGGCGTCCACCGCGACGCCGGCGGCGATGACGGCTGGATTGGCAAGGGGGGCATAGATGAAGTTGGTGGCGCTGATGTAGGTGAGGTATGCCAGAGCCGATCCGGCGGCATTCACTTTGGCCACGAAAGCGCCGGTGCCATTGGTCAGAAAAGCGCCGGCCGTGGTGGGCAGGTCGACGGTGTTGGTGTTGCCGGTCATGTAGGCTTCGCCAGCCGCGTCCACTGCCACGGAGACGCCGGTGGTGTAGCGGCCGCCGGTGTAGCAACTGCTGCCCGCGCCGCAATTCACATTGTAGCCGGCCAAGAGCGTCGAATAGACGATGTGCGAACCGTCGGCGGAGATCTTGGTGAGGAACGCGCCGCTGGTTATCCCAGCCGGGGCCATCGAGACCGGTCCGGCGGGCAAGCCAGGGGTGACGGGGAAGCTCGTCAAGTAGGTCGTGCCAGCCACGTAGACGTTGCCGGCGGCGTCCACGGCGAGCGCATTTATGGCTTCCGGGAAGTAGGTGGTGTAGAGC
>JBAWDI010000015.1:0-13048 GCA_049590695.1 Bryobacteraceae bacterium | reverse complement strand
CAGCCGGTTCAGCCGGTGCTCGGGATGCTGGATGGCCTGGAGCCGCTGGTGAAGGCGCTCCGGATGCCGCTCTATGAGGCCAAGTGGAAGCTGGGGTATGCCTACACGCAGATGGCGGCGGGAGAAGCGCAAAAAGCGCTGGAAGCCGCCGAGGAGGCCCGCACGGTTCTGTTAGCCGGAAGACCGGCCAGGTTGAGTTCTTTCTCGCAGGCGTTTGAGCGGACGGTGTACCTGGACGCCCTGCTGCAGAAGATGCGCGCGCTGATGACGCTGGGCCAATTGAAGGACGGGCTGGAGACATGCCTGGCAACAATTGCCGATTTTGAAGAGAGCCGGTACCGGGTGAACAGTCCACTGCGGCAAAGCGCGCATCTGCAATCGACGGTCGAGTTCTATACCGGCGCGGCTTTTGCGGCTTTCAAATTGAAAGAGTGGGATACTCTGCTGCAAGTGACGGAACTGGTGAAGGCGCGGTCGGCCATTCGAAGCCGCCTGAGCGTGGCGGCACCGGAGCTCCAGACGGAGGCGCTGATGCGGCAATTCCATCAGATCACGGCGGCGCTTCAGGATGCCGGGAACCCGCCGGACGCGGCCAGGTTGGAAGACTTGCAGGCGAAGAGGCGCGACGTTTGGGATTTGCTGGCGATTGCGCGGGCGCGCGCGGCGGGAGCGGCCGAGCCTCCCCTGCTGAGCCTCCAGGCGGTGCAGCGCGTGCTGGCGCCGGACGAAGCCGTGCTGGGATATTTCTTCCTCGCGCCCACGGTCTTGCTGATCATGATGATGGACCGGGAACGGTTCGATGTGGAGCGCATCGTTTTCAACTCGGAAGACGAAATGGCGCCGGTAAACGATTTGCTGGACGCCATCGAGGGAATGGCCTCGGGCGGGCTGCTGGATCTGGATGCGGCGATTCAAGCGGCGGGAGAGATTCTGCTGCCGGTGGGCGTGCGCGAGTTCATCCAAGCCAAGGCGCGCGTGATCGTGTCGCCGCATCATGGGTTGCATCTGTTTCCCTTTCATGCGGCCAGTTGGGACGGGAAGTTTCTCGTTGAGCGCTCGGCCGTGCGCTATATCCCCAATTTCAGCAGTTTGCTGCTGGAATGGCGCGGGCCAACGCGGACCGGCGTGTTTGCGCTGGCGGTGAGCCGATTCAACGTGGCGGGCGAGCCGTGCCCGGACCTGGCGAATGCCGAAGAGGAGGCGCGCGAAATCGCCGGACTGTACGCGGGCCTGAAATTGAAGGCGGAGGCAGTGACCGGAGCGAGCGCCACCACCGAGGTGTTTCGCCAACTGGCGTCGGGGAGCGGCCTGAGCGCTTACTCGGCGCTGCATCTGGCCACGCACGGGACCAGCGTTTTTGCGGGCGATGCGCACGACGAGCCCATGGAATCGAAGCTGATGCTCCAGGATGGATGGATCGACGGCCTGGAACTGGCGACATTTCACTTGCCGGCGGATGTGGCCGTGCTGAGCGCCTGCAACTCCGGCCAGCGGGCGGTCGGCGGGCGCGGCATGAGCAGCCTTCCGGGCGACGACATCTTCGGCTTGCAGTCCGCGTTGTTTCAGGCGGGAGTGCACACCGTATTGGGCGGTTTGTGGACCCTGGAGACACAGGCGGCGTGCGCGGTGACATCGGAATTTCATAGGAATTATGCGAAAGGAGATGCGGCGGAGATGGCATTGCGGAAAGCGCTGCTGCGGTGGCTGAAAGAACATGGCGGAGCGGAAACTATCCTGTGGGCTCCGTTCTTTCTGAGTTCGCTTGGCACGGCAGCCGTTGCGCAGGCCGTACACTAGAACATATGCCGAAACTGACCGTGTATTTCGAAGCCGCTCCGAATGCCGACCTGCAACTAGCCGCGGCGCAGGTTCAGGAGAAAGCGGCGGCGCTGCCCGATGTGGCGTCGGCGTCGGCGCAAGCCATGGTAACGCGCGGCCTGGGACCGCAAGAGATCATGATGGGGCTACAGATGGCGACCGGCGTGATGACGCAGGCGACGGCGGCGGTGGTGGCGCTGACCGCATTATTGGCGGCGCTGAAGAAGCTGGCCGACGAGACGCCCGCCTTGAACAAAGTGATGGTGCAGGTAGGTTTGAAGAAAGTGCCCGTTGACCAGTTAACGGAGCACGACGTACAGAAGCTGGCGGGAGCGTAGGGGGCGAATCACGGCCAGGAGAATGTCGGCATGAGTGCCGACACGGCAGCCTGAGAGGCTGCGCCACAAGGCCTTCGCCGACGAGGGCGCCCGCTCTATCGACTGCGGGTACTTTGGCGGTACTT
Organism: Bryobacteraceae bacterium; assembly: GCA_049590695.1. Classification (GTDB taxonomy): domain Bacteria; phylum Acidobacteriota; class Terriglobia; order Bryobacterales; family Bryobacteraceae; genus Fen-178. The sequence continues at coordinate 10,767 of JBAWDI010000015.1, read as the reverse complement.
GTGGGCGCGTTCGTCGCGCTCTTCAACCAGGCACTCCCAGTCCACGATGTCGTTCAGCTCGTGCGGGCTGGCGGCATCGCACGAGAATGAAAGGGAGTAGTCGCGCAGGGTCGCGCCGTACCTTTCCTCGTAGGCGTGGATGCGGCTGTCTATCTCAACGCCGGGGAGCGAGGAGTAATCGATCTCGGTCCTGCCGCCTTCAGATGTCTCGACAATGCTGCGCCGGCTCATGTTCCATCCTCCCCATAGAGGCGCCCGAAGATCTCAGCGATCAGCGGGAGTTCATTCTCTATAATCGTCGAATCTCCGCGACCGCCCGGTCCGCATCCTTTTTGAATGCGCTCTTCAGCTTGAGGTGAAAATGCGGCGCAGCCACCAGACGCCCTTTCTTGCGCTCGTGGCTGTCGTACCTGATCTGATCGTACCATTCCCCATCGGGGCGGTAGAACGCGATGGTATAGCCGACGAGACGTCCGTCCCGATAATCGGTACGAATGAGGTGCTTCCAGTCTTTGCATGTCGATGGCATGGGAAAAGCACCGGTGGCAAGTCCACCGTGTTACGGCTGTTTCTCGCCGGGGCGCAAAAGCGTGGGGGCTTTCTTCTGCTGCTCCTGCTTCTGTTGCTCGTCCTCGGCGGCCTTCTTTTCCGTGGCCTGCGCGGCCTCGCGCTCGGTGGGCGTCATGGCCTCTTGCCGCGCCTTTCTTTCCTGCCGCTGGCGGGCTTCCACGTCTTTGGCGCGCTGGCCCAGGTCCTCCTCGGCCGCCTCCAGGCTGTCGGCGGTGGTCTCGATGGCCTGCTTCAACGCAAAATCGTAACGCTCCACATCTTTCGGATGGCTGTCCTGGGCCCTCTGCAACACGGGAAGCGTTTCCTTCTCGACGGATGCCACGGCCGCCAGACCGAGCTTGATGTCCAGCCTGCGCCCGATGGCGTCGTCGGCCACGTCGTCCATGGCATCGATGATCTTGGAGTAATCGTCGAGCGCGTCGTGGATGAGTATCGAGCGGCCGGCTTTCTCCTTGGCGAGCAGGCTCTTGACCATGTCGGCGCGCTGCCTGGCGAAACCGGCGTAGAGCTTGAGCCGCTGGTTGGGCTCTTGCGCCTCCTTGATCTGGTCGGTCTCGTCGGCGGTGAGAAAATCGCGGTTCGCGAGTCTCTGAGAGTACCCCGCGGCCGCCAGCAACAGACACCACAGCAGGGTCTTCACTTTCGTTTGCCCTCCATCAATCCCAGCAGCAGCTCGTCGTGCACTTGCTGCACCCGGGCCCTCACTTTGTCCAGCAGCGGCCGGTCCGCGAAATCCATCTCCTGCTGGAAAGTGTCGAGTTTCTTCGACAGCTCGCGCGTCGAGATCTCGGCCGGCTTGAACCATCGCGGACTGTTGCGCGGGTTTTTGCCGGTCTTCATGAGGGAATCGTAGGCGAGGTCGACGGACTGCTGGATTTCGTCGGCAGCGGCGGCCACCTTCTGGTTGTCGCCTGTTGCATACGCTTCCCGCGCGGCCTTCAACGCCATGGCGGCGTTTTCCAGCGCCAGTTTCGAGCGCTTTCCCAGATTGGATTCCGCGAGGGCCGGTTTCAGGTCCGCCCGCAAGCACCCCGCCCACGCGCAACCCAACATCAGCACCGCCGGCAGCAACCCGATCCGCATCATTGCTTCTCCAGCTCCCGCTGCAAAATCCTGGCCCTCTGCCGCGCCTGGAACTCCTGGTCCGGGTTCTTCCCCTGGCTCATGGAGAGGAACCGCTGGTAAGCTTCCAGGGCGGGCTTCACTTGATGCAGCTTGTCTAAGATGATCGCACGAAGGAACCAGTTGCCGGGAGTGTCCTGGCCCAATGCCCGCGCCTTGTCAAAGGCCGCGAGCGATTTCGGATAGTCCTCCATCATGTACAGCACGTCACCCAGATCGCTCCAGGTATTGGCTTCGCCGGGCTTCAGCCTGACAGCCTCGGAAAACTGGGCGGCCGCCGCCGGGAACTGCCTTTTGTCGCGGAGGGCGCGGGCGTACATCATGCGCACGTCGTAGTTGGAAGGCTCCGCCGCCACCGCCTGTTCGAGCAGCGGCAACGCCTTGTCGAGCTGTTTGTCGAACAAGTAGGCCACCGCCAGCGCCACGCGGTTTCCCTGGGTGGAATCCTTGGCGTAGGCCTCTTCCAGATGCGGGATGGCGCCGGCGTATTCCTTGGTTTCGAGCAGCAGCTCGCCCAGGCGGCCCTGGGCCGCGGCATTCTCTGGAAACTCGCGGTAGATGGCGATGGCTTCGGCCGGCTGCTTGTCTTTCTCGTAGAGATCGGCCAACTCGAGGAGCCCATCCCGATAGTTCGGGTCGAGCTCGGCCGCCTGGCGGAAATGCGGCGCCGCCTCCGCCAGCTTTCCCTGCCGCGCCAGCGCGTGGGCCACGCCGAGCTGTGCCGCGGCCGACTTGGCATCCAGCTCCAAGGCCAGGCGGAAATTCTCTTCGGCTTTCGCCGGCGCTCCGGTCTGAAGCTGCGCTTCGGCAAGGTAGTAGCGGGGACGGAACTCCTGGGGCTTCTGCTCCGCCGCACTCTGGAACAGCGGCAAAGCCTCGGCGGGGTTCTTCTGGCGCATCAGCAGAATCCCCGCGTTCAGCTCGGCTTCATAGAGGCCAGGCTTGAGCTCCAGCGTCTTGCGGTATTCGGCGATGCCTTCGGCATCCTGGTGCAGGAAGCCGTACGCCATGGCGAGGTTGAAATGCGCGAAATAATCCTTGGCGTCGGCTTCGATCGCCTTGGTAAAAGCCTGAACGGCGGCTTCGTACTTCCCTTCCTCCAGGGCCTTTAACCCCACGGAGCTGAAATCGGAGGCCTGGAAGAACAAGAGCGCCGCCGCTATGGCCCACATACTCAAATTCTAAGCCTATGGCGCATGGTTTCAGAAACGCGGCCCGCTTACAACATCAACTGCCCGCCATTCACCTCAATGGTTTCCCCCACCACGAAGCTGGCGGCATCGGAGGCCAGAAACGCGATCGCCGTGGCGCACTCCACCGGCACTCCCACGCGGCCCAGCGGAATCATGGCCGCGAAATTCCGCATCGTCTCGGGCGTCGAAAACACTTCGTGAAACGGCGTGTCGATCACCCCCGGGGAGACCGCGTTCACGCGTATGCCGTGCGGCCCCAGTTCCCTGGCTAGCGATTTGGTGAACGCGATCAGCCCCGCTTTGGCCGCCGAGTAGGCCCCCGCGCCGGGCCCGCCGCCGTTGCGCCCGGCGATCGAAACCACGTTGACGATGGCGCCTGCGCGGCGCTCCATCATGGAAGCCGCCACGGCTTGCGTCGACAGCACCGCGCTCTTCAGGTTGAGATTCAGAATGCCGTCCCACTTCTCGCCCGTGACCTCGCCAATCTTCATGCGCTCCACCAGCGACCCCGCGTTGTTCACCAGAATATCGATCGGCCCCAGTTCGTCCGCCGCGCTCTTCACCAGCCGGCGAATCTCGTTTTCCTGGCGCACGTCGGCCCGGATGGCGATGGCCTTCCCGCCCGCGCCGGCGATGCGCGCCCGCGCCTCTTCAGCGCCTTTCTGGTTGTGGAAGTAGCCGATGGCCACCTTGGCTCCCAGTTCGGCGAATACCGCCGCCGTGGCCGCGCCGATGCCCGACGACGCTCCCGTAATCAACGCGACTTTACCCGTCAAATCCAGATAGTTCCGCATGTCAGCCTCCATACTATCTGAATTGGTCCCAATCCCGCCGGCCTGCAACACCGCCGCGGAACCCTGATGCCCCCATGTGCTAGCATCAAGCCAGAATGGCTCTAGCCGGTTTGACCAAGCAGCTCGCCCAGCAGGCCCTGTTGGCGGCCACCTCGCCCGCCAAGGAACCGGCCGCGCCCGCGCCGAAGGAGAAGGAGAGCGTCTGCGCCGTCATCCTCGCGCAGATCAACGCCATGCAGAAGGCGCTGAAGGAAGACGAGGAGTTGGTGGTTCTGTTCCACAGCGGCGCGGAGAAGATCCGCGTCCTGGAGATCTTTGTGCCGTCGTGGCAGGTGGCCGTGCTCAAGGGCCTGGATGCGGACCGCCATCCGGCGCGCGTCGTCTCGCCCGCGGAACGGCTGCAACTGATCTGCAAGGTGGTCAAAACGCCGCCCGGCGTCAAGCCGGCGCGCGTGGGCCTGATCGCGCCCAAACCCTGAGATTCGCCAGCCGGCGCGCCCGGCGTTATCCTGTGAGGTTCACCATGCGCCACAAATCTCTCACCCTCTGCGCCGGCGCGCTGTGCTTGGCAATCGCGCTCGGCGCGCAACAAAAGAAGGGAGCCGACCTGGGCTTCACCGATACTCCCATCCTGCCCGGCCAAAAATGGCATGTGCACGATCCCGACCGGCCCCATCCTCGCGTGGTGACGCCGGGGAAAGAGCCGGGCGCGGCTCCGTCGGACGCCATCGTGCTGTTCGACGGCAAAGACCTATCCCAGTGGGATCAGCACGGCAGGGGCGCCGATCGCGCCAAGCTCGTGGATGCGCATTGCAAGGTCGAGAACGGCTACTTCGAGGTGGTCCCCGGCACGGGCGACCTCTACACGCGCGAGAAGTTCGGCGACTGCCAGCTTCACGTCGAGTGGTCCGAACTGCCCGACGTCAGAGGCGCCAGCCAGGCGCGCGGCAATAGCGGCGTGCTGCTGATGAGCCGCTACGAGATTCAAGTGCTCGACCCTTTCAACAATCTCACTTACGCCGACGGCCAGGCGGGGGCGATCTACGGGCAGTTTCCGCCGCTGGTGAATCCGGGCCGCAAGCCGGGCGAGTGGCAGATCTACGACATCGTGTTCGAAGCGCCGAGGTTTGAAGGCGAGAGGCTCGTTAAACCCGCCGTCTTCACCGTGTTCTTCAACGGCGTGCTGGTTCAAAACCACAAGGAACCGATCGGCGCCATGGTCTACCGGCAGGTGGCGAAATATACGCCGCACGATCCCGAGGAGCCGCTCATGTTGCAGGAACACCATGATCGTGTGCGCTACCGCAACATCTGGATTCGCCGCCTGGCCGGCTACGATCTCCCCGAAAAATAGATGATGCTCCGGCCGCTTCTTCTTTTGACGTTCGTCTCGGGCGCGGCCCAACCCGCGCGCGCGGCCGCTCCGCCTCTGATGCCCCTCCCCGTCAAGGTGGAAACCGCCGCGGGCAGACTCGCCATCGATGGCACCTTCAGCGTGGCCGCCACGGGGTCGACCGATCCACGCCTGGAATCGGCCCTCGACCGTTTCGCCGCGCGGATCTCCCGGCAGACCGGCAGCCCCATGCTCGCCGCCCGGCCCGCCGATGCCAGCCGGGCCACGCTGCGCGTGGAATGCGCCGGGGTGCCCTCTGGGCCCGGAGCCGAATACCCGTCGCTGGGCGAAGACGAATCGTATCAATTGGACGTGGCCCCCGATGGCGCGCGCCTCAAGGCCGCCACGGTTGCCGGCGCGCTCCACGGTCTTGCGACCTTCGCACAATTGGCCCTACCCGGTGCGGAGGGCTTCCACGTACCCGCCATTCACATCGAAGACCACCCGCGCTTCCGCTGGCGCGGCCTGATGCTGGACGTCTCGCGCCACTGGATGCCCCTCGAGGTGGTCGAACGCAATCTGGACGCCATGGCCGCCGTCAAGCTCAACGTGTTTCACTGGCACCTCTCCGACGATCAGGGCTTTCGCGCCGAGAGCCGGCGCTTCCCGCGCCTCCAGCAGCTCGGCTCGGACGGCAATTTCTACACCCAGGCGGACATCCGTCACGTGGTGGCCTACGCCCGCGACCGCGGCATCCGCGTGGTCCCCGAATTCGACATGCCGGGCCACACCAACAGTTGGCTGGTCGGGTATCCGGAACTGGCCAGCGCCCCGGGTCCGTACAGCATCGGCCGCACCTGGGGCGTCTACGATGGCGCCTTGGACCCCACCCGCGAGGAGACCTACGAGTTTCTCGACGCCTTCCTTGGAGAGATGACGCAACTCTTCCCCGACCCGTATTTCCACATCGGCGGCGATGAGGTAAACGGCAAACAATGGAGCCAGTCCTCTTCCATTCAAGCCTTCGCGAAGGAGCACAACCTGGAAGGCACGCGCGGCCTCCAGGTGTACTTCAACCAACGGATTCAAAAATTGCTGCAAAAGTATGGAAAAATTATGGTTGGGTGGGACGAGGTGCTGCACCCCTATCTCCCCGCCGACACTGTGGTGCAATCCTGGCGCGGCCAGGCATCGCTGGCCGAGGCCGCCTCCCAAGGCTACCGCGGGATTCTGTCGGCTGGCTATTACCTGGACCACCTGAGTCCCGCCAGCTACCATTACGGCATCGACCCGCTGGCCGACGCCGCGCAGAAGCTCACTCCCGAAGAGGCGTCCCGCATCCTGGGCGGCGAGGCCTGCATGTGGGCCGAATACGTCGACGCGGAGACCGTCGATTCGCGCATCTGGCCGCGCGCCGCAGCGATCGCCGAACGGCTGTGGTCGCCCAAAGAAGCCACCGTCGATGTGGCGTCGATGTACGCCCGCATGGAAGCCGTCAGCCGGGTGCTTGAGTGGACCGGCGTGCGGCACCGTGCGAACTACGGCCCCATGCTGGACCGCCTGGCCGCCGGCCGCCCCGCCGAACCGGTGCGCATCTTGGCGGACGCCTGCGAAGCCCAGGGACTCGGCCCCCGCAGCCGCGCCATGAAATACTCGAGCCTCACCCCCCTGAACCGTTTCGTGGACGCCGCGCGCCCGGAAAGCGAAAGCGTGCGCGCCCTGGAGCAAGCGGCCGGCAGGTTGGACATCGCGCAATTGCGCGAGCAGTTCACCCGCTGGGCCGGCAACGACGCGCGCTTCCAGCTTCTCGCGGAGGACAATGCACTGCTAGCCGAACTCAAGCCGCTATCGCAGGATCTGTCGGCCCTGGGCTTGGCGGGCCTGCGGATTCTGACTTACCTCGAAAGCGGCCAGCCCGCTCCCGAAGATTGGCTGTCCGCCCAAGCCAAAGATCTGGACCGGATGCTCAAGCCGAGGAACGAAGTTGTGCTGGCCGCGGTCCGCCCAGTGAAGCTGCTGCTGGACGAACTGGCCCGCCGGGGGCATAAGTAAGTGGCGCGGACTCTTAGTCTGCTGCGCCACGCGTTACTTCAGCTTCTCCGCTACCGCCGCGGCCGCATCCGCCACGGCCACATCGACAGATTTCTTCGTCTTCCGCTCCACCAGCTCCACCAGGCCGTGGCCCAGCTTCTTGCCCACCACGATGCGGAAAGGCACGCCGATCAGGTCGGCGTCCTTGAACTTGACGCCGGGACGCTCGTCGCGGTCGTCGAGCAGCGCGTCCAGGCCCAGCGCGAGACAACCTTGATAGATGTTCCACGCGGCTTCCATCTGCGCGGCGTCGGAATTGTTGGCGGGCGTGATCACCACCTGGAAGGGCGCGATCGCGACCGGCAGAACGATGCCGTCCTTGTCGTAGTACAGCTCGATGGCGGCGCTCAAAATGCGCTCGATGCCGATGCCGTACGATCCCATGATGGGCGTCACTTCCTTGCCGTCGGCGTTCAGCACGCGCAGCCCCATCGAGTCCGAGTACTTGTACCCCAGCTTGAAAATGTGCCCGATCTCGACCATCTTGTGGATCTTGAGCGCGGCGCCGCACTTGGCGCACAGGTCGCCCGCGGCCACCTGGCGCAGATCGTGAATCTCCGCCTGAAAATCTTCGCCCAGGGTCGCGTGGCGCAGGTGGTAATCGTCTTTGTTGGCGCCCGCGATCATGTTGCGCCGGCCCACCAGCGCCTGGTCCGCCAGAATCGGCATGTTGTTCACGCCCACCGGCCCCAACGATCCCGCTGCCGCGCCGAACCACTGCTGAATTTCTTCGGGACGGGCGGGCCGGAATTCGGGATCGTTGACGATCGCCCCGAGTTTCGTCTCGCTCAGTTGATGGTCGCCGCGCAACATCACCAGCACCGGCTTGCCATCGGCCACCAGCACCAGGCTCTTCATTTGCGAGGTTTCCGGCAGGCCCGTGAACTCCGCCACTTCCGCGATGGTCTTCCGCCCCGGCGTGTGAAACTCCTCGGGCTCGAAGTCGCCTTCGGGATCGGCGATGGCGGGCTTCGAAGGCACGGCCGCCGCCTTTTCCAGATTGGCCGCGTATCCGCAGCCTGGGCACACGGCGACCAGATCCTCACCCGCCTCCGAGGCCACCATGTACTCGTGCGACTGGCTGCCGCCCATGGCGCCCGAATGCGCCTCCACCACCGAATACACCAGCCCGCAGCGCTCGAAGATGCGGCAATAGGCCCGGTAATGCTTCTCGTACGCCGCGTCTAGCCCGGCCTGGTCCATGTCGAAGGTGTAGGAATCCTTCATGATGAACTGCCGCACGCGCATCAACCCCGACTTGGGGCGCGCCTCGTCGCGAAACTTGGTCTGGATCTGGTACCAGATTTGCGGAAGCTGTTTGTAGCTGCGCAGCTCGCCGCGGGCGATCGCGGTCACCACCTCTTCGTGCGTCATGCCCAGGCACATATCGCGCTGGAAGCGGTCCTTCAACCGGAACATGTTGTCGCCCATGATGTCCCAGCGGCCGGACTCCTGCCACAGTTCGGCCGGGTGCAGCGCCGGCAGAAAAATCTCCTGGGCGCCGATGCCGTCCATCTCCTCGCGCACGATCCGCTGGATCTTCAGCAGCGAGCGCTGCGCCAGAAACAGGTAACTGTAAATTCCCGCCGAAAGCTGGCGGATGTATCCGGCGCGCAGCAGCAGCTTGTGGCTGGGGACCTCGGCTTCCGCCGGGTCTTCCCTCAGGGTAGGGATAAACAACTTGCTCCAGAGCATAAGGTTGAAAAGGGAAAACTCAATTCTAGCATGGTAAAATTAGGGTCCTTCCCTTTATGAAGATTGCCATGGCCGCGGATCACGCCGGGTTTGCACTGAAAGAAAAATTGCGCCGGAGACTCGCCCAGGAGGGCCACGAAGTCATCGATTTCGGCGCCACTTCCGCGGAATCCTGCGACTACCCGGATTTCGCCCAGCCCGCCGCGCGCGACGTGGCGCAGGGCCGCTCCGACCGCGGCATCCTGGTTTGCTCCACCGGCATCGGCATGGCCATGGCCGCCAACAAGATTGCGGGAGTGCGCGCGGCGCCGGCGCAATCCGAGGACGAAGTGCGTATGACGCGCGAGCACAACGACGCCAACGTGCTCACGCTGGGCGCCAAGTACCTGGACGAGGAGCGCGCCCTCGATCTGATTCACGTTTTTCTGAACACGGAATTCGCCGGCGGCCGTCACGCGCGCCGGGTCGCGAAGATCGCCCGGTTGGAGCAGGGGCGGTAAGGTGGCGCAGGCGGTTCCGCCTGCCAACCTCTCGCATTGGAGGAGTTGTCAACCATGACGGTAACGGAACGAATGTCGCGGCCCCTGGCCGAAGTCGACCCCGAAGTCTATGAGGCCATCCAGCACGAGGTGGAGCGCCAGCACTCCCAGCTCGAGCTGATCGCCAGCGAGAACTTCGTCTCGGACGCCGTGGCGGAAGCTACCGCCAGCGTCTTCACCAACAAGTATGCCGAGGGTTATCCCGGCAAGCGCTACTACGGCGGCTGCGAGTTCACCGACATCGTCGAGAACCTGGCTCGGGAACGCGCCAAAAAGCTCTTCGGCGCCGAATACGCCAACGTGCAGCCGCATTCCGGTTCCCAGGCCAACCAGGCGGCCTACGCCTCCGTGCTCTCGCCCGGCGACACCATCATGGGCCTCAACCTGGCCCACGGCGGGCACCTCTCGCACGGCCATCCGCTCAACTTTTCGGGCAAGAGCTACAAGGTGATTCCTTACGGCGTGCGCCAGGACGATGAGCGCATCGACTATGACGAGGTGGAACGCCTGGCGCGCGAGCACCAGCCCAAGATGATCATCACCGGCGCCAGCGCCTATCCCCGCACCATCGATTTCCCCCGCTTCCGCCAGATCGCCGACGCGGTGGGCGCCGTTTTCCTGGTGGACATGGCGCACATCGCGGGGCTGGTGGCGGCGGGCTTGCATCCCAACCCGTGCCAGTACGCCGACATCGTTACCTCCACCACGCACAAGACGCTGCGCGGCCCGCGCGCCGGCATCATCCTGGCCAAGGAGAAGTACGGCCCGGCCATCGACAAGACGGTGTTCCCCGGCATGCAGGGAGGCCCGCTGGTCCACGTGGTGGCGGCCAAAGCCGTGTGCTTCCAGGAAGCCATGGAGCCGCAGTTCATCGATTACCAGAAGCAGGTGCTGGCCAATGCCCGCGCGCTGGCCGAAACCCTCATGGACGCCGGCTTCCGCGTGGTCTCGGGCGGCACCGATACCCACTTGCTGCTGCTCGACGTGTTTTCGAAAGGCTTGCGCGGCAAGGAGGCCGAGAAGGCGCTCGACCGGGCGCGCATCACGGTCAACAAGAACGCCATCCCATTCGACACCAATCCGCCGTTCAACCCGAGCGGCATTCGCCTGGGATCTCCGGCCGTCACCACGCGCGGCTTCAAGGAAACGGAGATGCGCGAAGTGGGCGCGCTGATTGCGGAAGTGCTCAACAACATCGCGAGCGAAGATGCCATCGCGGCGGTGCGGCAGAAGGTGGACGCGCTCACCGCCCAGTTCCCGCTCTACAATTGGAAGCTCGACGCCGTTCGGGCTTAGCGCGACATGCACATCGTCATCGACGCCCGGCGCATTAGGGATTTCGGCATCGGGACGTATATCCGAAGCCTGATCCACGCGCTGGGCGTCATCGATCGCGTGAACCAATACACGCTCGTCAGCGGACCGGCGGA
>JBAWDI010000014.1:0-4262 GCA_049590695.1 Bryobacteraceae bacterium | reverse complement strand
GCGCAGAGCCCGCCGGGAATGAACAGTCGCGGCATACAACAGCAGATAGAGCAGAGTGAACGGAAACAGGAACAGGCGAGCCAGGGTGCGAACGGCTCCGGCGCCCGCCAGGCCGGAGCGGAGCAGCACAAAACGCCGGATGACGCCCAGGTGCGGGCGGTCGAGCCAGAAGTAATCGCCGTTCTCATTGACCACAAAAACCTTGGCTGGAATACGAAGGGCCAGCACCCATTTCCACTTGGTCATGACGGGCTCTTCGGAGCAGACGATCCCCACCAGGGAATAGCCGGTCCGGGCGAGTTCCCGGTAGAGTTTCTGGCGCCCATTGCGTCCGCGGTAGCCGGCAACGCGGTAGACGCGCGTGGTCTCCGGGTCAAAACCGCGCGGGAGGCTGGAATAGCAAGTGACCAAGTCGATAGGGACATCGCCGCCCCAGGTTTGGCGGAGACTCGGGACGATCTTCTCCAGAAGCCCGCGCGATCCGCTCTCGACCAGGAGAATGGCGTGGACGGGGGGTTGCCGGCCGGTGAGGAAGTAGCGCACTAATTGGCCTCTCCCATCTGCCGTGAAAACACGGCGATGAGTTGCAGCCGGTCTTCCGTCACCCGGTAAGGAATGACGTACGGTGTGCCGGAAACCACCAGTTCCCGGGTCCCGATGGCGCGGCCCGAAGGTCCGATGTGCGGATACCCGGCGAGTCGATCCACGCTTTCCAGTATGCGCGCGGCAACCTGGCGCCCGGCCCGCGGATGGTTCTTGGCGATGTCACTTCGGATTTCCACCAGGTGCTGAAGAGCGCGCCGCGACCAAACGGTTCTCATCGCGGCGCTTTGCCTTCACCGGGCTTGCCCCAGGAGCGAAGCCAGGTGGAGACCCTTTCATGACTCACGGCTTGTCCGGCATCCAGTTCCTTGAATCCCTGCCGGATCTCCCCAAGCTGCCACTCCTCGGCCCGAACGTATGCGGCGATGGCTTCAGCCGCCAGAAAGGACTTCGACCGCCGGGAGTGTTCCGCCAGCGCTTCCAGACGCTTCTTCACGGTGGCATCCAGGCGCACGGAAAGGACTTCTGTCATCGGTTGTATACAGGCTAACACAGCGAGCCGCCGCGGCTCACGCCATCTTCTGAAGCAGTTCCGCGGCGCTTCGCACGCACTGTTTGCAGACCTTCTCACGCAGGCCGTCCTCTTTGAAATGGTGCTGGCCTTCTTCCGACGTCAGATCGCAGTCGGGGAGAAGGTTGCGGCAAAGATAGCTGCCGTTTCGAATGGCAAAGCGATCCATGAACTCGCGTACCCTTGGGTATAGATCTTCCGTGACCGAGTTGCCGTCATGTGTGCCGCGGCCGCGCAGCAGACCGAGGACCATGACGCCTCCCGCCACCGCGCCGCACACTTCCTGCTTCCGGCCCATGCCGGCGCCGAAACCGCACGATACTTTGAGCGCCGCATCGTCGCTGAGGCCGCATTCGTCGCGGAAGGCGAACACGATGGATTGGGCACAGTTGTACCCCTCCGCAAACTTATCAACCGCCGATTGTGCTTTGTCGGGCATGTTGGATCCTCGCTTCACAACCATGATCGCATGGCGCGGAAACGCAGGTTGTTAAAATAGAGCCATGCCGGAGATGGAGAAGCTTCTCACCGAACAGCGGAATCCGGCTTCGGCGGCGATTGATACGCTGCCCACCGAAGAAATGTTGCGCATCGTCAACGCCGAGGACCACCAGGTGGCGGACGCGGTGGAGCGCGAGATTCCCGCCATCGCGCGCGCGGTGGATGCCATTGTCGAGGCGTTCCAGCGCGGCGGGCGGCTGTTCTACATCGGCGCGGGGACCAGCGGGCGCTTGGGCGTGCTGGACGCTTCGGAATGCCCACCCACGTTCAGCGTGCCGCCGGAAATGGTGCAGGGAATCATCGCCGGCGGCCCGGCGGCCTTGAGCCGCGCGACTGAAGCCACCGAAGACGACCCGGCCATGGGCGCGGACGATCTAATCCAGCGCGGATTCACCGCGCGCGACGTGCTGGTGGGGATCGCCGCCAGCGGGCGGACGCCTTACGTGCTGGCAGCCGTCGCGGAAGCCAGGCGTCTGGGCGCCGTCACCGTGGGAATCGGTTGCACCCCCGATTCGGAACTGGCGCGCGCGGCGGCAATTGCCATCACCCCGCTGGTGGGCCCGGAGGTGATCGCCGGCTCTACCCGCATGAAAGCGGGGACGGCGCAAAAACTGGTACTCAACATGCTCACTACGGGAGCGTTCATCCGCATGGGATACGTTTACGGCAACCTGATGGTCAACGTCCAGCCGAAGAATGCAAAATTGGCGGACCGCGCCCGCCGCATTGTCGCGCAGGCCGCCGGCATTACCGATGAGCGTGCGGGCGAACTGCTGGCGGCGGCCGGCGACAGCGTGCGCGTGGCCATTGTGATGGGCAAGACCGGCGCCGCGCGCATTGAGGCCGAACGGAGACTGGCCGCGGCCGGCGGAGACATTTCGAGGGCTCTACATGGATAAGTTCGCGATTACCGGCGGAACCCCGCTCCAAGGGGAGATCCCCACTGGCGGGTCGAAGAACTCGGCGCTTCCCGCGCTGGCCGCGGCGCTGTTGACCGAAGAGCCGGTGATCCTGAAGCGCATTCCGCGCGTGCGGGATATCCGGACCATCGAGCGGCTGCTGGTGGATATCGGGTCGAAAGTGGAGGCCGAGGGCGAGGCGGTGCGGCTCCATACGCCCCAGATCGTTTGTCCAGAGGCGCCGTACGAATTGGTGAAGACCATGCGCGCCTCGAGCCTGGTGCTGGGGCCGCTGTTGGCCCGCTGCGGGCGCGCGCGCGTATCGCTGCCGGGAGGTTGCGCCATTGGGGACCGGCCCATCAACCTGCACATTTTCGGGCTGGAACAGCTTGGCGCGCGCATCCACCAGGCTCACGGCTATATCGAAGCCTCCGCCCCGGAGGGTCTTCGCGGAGCGGTAGTCAACTTCGACCGGATCACCGTCACGGGCACCGAGGACCTCATGATGGCGGCCGTGCTGGCCACCGGCGAGACCACGCTGCGCAACGCGGCGCGCGAGCCGGAGGTGGCCGACTTGGCCGAGTTGCTCGGCAAGATGGGGGCGCACATCGAAGGCGCGGGCACGTCCATCATCCGGATTCAGGGCGTGGAGCGGCTGCACGGCGCCGAGCACACCATCATTCCGGATCGCATCGAGACGGGAACGTTCCTGATTGCCGGGGCCATCTCCGGCGGCGACGTGGCCGTGACGGGCTGCAACCCGGAGCACCTCGGCGCGCTGGTCGCCAAGCTGCAACAGGCTGGGGCGGAGGTGACACAGCCGGATGCCGCCACGCTGCGGGTCAGGGGCGGCGGCCGGCTGCGCTCGGTGGACATGACCACCGAAGAGTATCCTGGTTTTGCGACCGATCTTCAGGCGCAGTACATGGCGCTGATGACGCAGGCCGAGGGGATCGCAATTGTCATCGAGACGATTTTCGAGAACCGCTTTATGCACGCCCAGGAGTTGGCGCGCATGGGGGCTAACATCCGGCTGGAGGGCAGGCAGGCCATCGTGGCCGGGCCGCGCGAGCTGACCGGCGCCGGGGTGATCGCATCGGACCTGCGGGCGAGCGCCTCGCTGGTGCTGGCCGCGCTGGCGGCCAGGGGCGAGACCGTGATCGACCGCGTGTATCACATCGACCGCGGCTACGAGAGAATCGAGACCAAACTCGCGGCGGTAGGCGCCCGGATCCGGCGGGTGGAATAAACCATGACACATAGTCCAGAATTTCTGAAACTGGTGGATGACGCCAAGCGGCGCGTCAGGCAAATCGATATTGAAGGCTACAAGAAGATGGTTGCCGCCAAAGCGCCGCACGTGCTGGTGGACACGCGCGAAGACCGCGAGTGGGCCGACGGCCACGTGGCGGGCGCGGTGCACCTGAGCAAGGGGATCATCGAGCGCGATATCGAGGCCACGTACCCGGACAAGGCCACCAACCTGGTGCTGTATTGCGGCGGCGGATTCCGCACGGCGCTGGCGGCCGACAATCTCCAAAGGATGGGCTACACCAACGTCATTTCGCTCGACGGCGGCTGGCGGGCGCTGAAGGAATCCGGGCTGCCGTTACAGAAATAGGGAAGGCCGGGCCGGTGTTGACTAGATGCTCTCGGCGCGCTACCGTTTCTAACGCATGCCAAACTCGCCATCCGCTTCCCGATACCGATCTACGCGCCGGCGTTTTCTGCTGGAAACCGGCGCCGCC
>JBAWDI010000013.1:0-2818 GCA_049590695.1 Bryobacteraceae bacterium | reverse complement strand
ATCACCACCTTGGTGCCGAACAAACTGTGCAGGCTGGGCGTGAATGAGATCATGTTGCGCTCTTTGTCCACCACGGCAATGTAGCTGGTGTCGCCTTCGTGATCGGCGTTCCCGCTCAGGTTCACATCGCGAGGACGGGCGACCGGCTCGAATCCGGGGGTGTATGGAGCGGGGTCCCCAGGGCGAAATTCGAGCGATGCCTTGGCCGGATCGATCAGCTTCCGGCGCGCCGCGGCGTACTGGTCCGACAGCAGACCCGCGTAGGGGATGCGGATGAAATCCATGTCGCCCAGGAAGGTGTCGCGATCGGCCATGGCGAGTTTGATGGCCTCGGCCGAGGTGTGGATGTAATCGGCGGAGTTGAGCCCCATCTTCTTGAGGTCGTAACCCTCGAGAATCTTAAGCGCGAACAGTTCGGCGGGCCCCTGGGTGGCCGAGGCGTTCTTGTAGACGGTGTAGCCGCGGTAGTCGATGGAGACCGGCTCTTCCACTTTGGCCGTGTAGCCGGCGAAATCCTCATAGCGAAACAGTCCGCCGTTCTCTTCGGAAAACCGGGCCATCTCGCGGGCGATGTCGCCTTTGTAGAAACGGTCGCGCGCGGCCTTCAGCGCGGCCTGGCGGCCCTGGGAAGCGGCCTGCTTCTCGGCCTCCACCAGGCGGCGAAGGGTGCGGGCCAGGTCGGGGTTCTTGAAGACTTCGCCATCCTTCCAGCTCCGGCCGTCGGGAGGGGCGTAAACCCGGGCGCTCGTGGGATATTTCCGGAGGGCCGGCGAATTCAGCGTGGATCCGATGGGAACGCCGCGCTCGGCCAGCTCGATGGCGGGCGCCAGCAATTCGGCGAAGCTCCTGGTGCCCCAGCGCGAGAGCAAAATGTACCAGGCATCCACCACGCCCGGCACGGTGCCCGCGAGCAGCGAATCATCGACGGGGATTTTGCCGCCCTGGTTGGCCTGGTACCACGCGATGGTGGCGAGTTTCGGCGCGGTCCCCTCGGCATTGAGCGAGAGCACCTTCTTCTGTTTGGCGTCGTAGATGAGCAGGGTGGCGTCGCTGCCGACGCCGTTCAGGTTGGGCTGCACCACGCCCAGCACCGCCTGGCCGGCGACAATGGCATCGAAGGCATTTCCGCCGGAGTGGAGCACGTGTTCCGCGGTGAGAGTGGCCTGCGGCATCATCGAAGCCGCGGCGTATTCCGTGCCGCGAGCCAGTTGCTTCATGGTCTGGGTTTGCGCGCTGAGAGAAGTAACCGCAGCCAGAGACACGGCCCAAACTATTCTGCGAATCATATTGCCCTCTCGAACACGCTTAGTATCTCAAACCGGCGCGGCAGTACCAAGCGGGGCGAGTTTTCCAGCTAACTCCCATTCATCCTGAATAGTCCCAGTATTACTAAGACAAATATAAGCGCTTTGAGAGCCGATTTTGCTTGCAGTGTGCGCCCCCTCAGCGTATTCTCAGTGGTACGGGTGGTAGAATTTACAACCGCCTGAAACATTCGGAGGAACAATATGCGAAGAATTATAGCGATGGCGCTGATTATGGTCGCCACCGGAGTGGCCGCGCTTGCGACCGAAACTCCCGAGATCGATCCGGGATCGGCGGCCAGCGCGTTGGCCCTTTTAGCGGGTGCGGCGCTGATGATCCGGGGCCGGCGCAGAAGCTAGGCGCCTAACGTAGCTCCATAACAGACACACGCCGTTCGCAGAGATTGGCGTGTGTCTTTTTCATTTCTTCCCTTGTTCCAAACCTCTGGCGTTTATCCCACGCATTTCGTGATCCGGCGCGCTTCGCTGCTGGGCCTGCTTCTCATCCTGGAACTGCTGGCGCTATCCGTCTGGCTCGATAACGCCTCCCTCAGCCGCGCCGCCGGGCTTGCCTGGCTGGTTGGCCGATGGGGAGCGTGGACCGCGCGTTTCGTCGTGGTGTTCGCCGTTTTCTTCGTGATCTTCGGCTATCCGAAAGCCAGGAACTCGTTTCGGTCCATCTCCACGCTGCTCGGTGAAACGCCCATCTCGTGGAGCCTTCTGGCGGGTCACTTCTGCTCCGTGGCGGCCTTCGCCGGCCTCTCGGTTCCACTCTATCGAAGCCCATCCGGGATCCCCGGCAACCTGGTCGCGGGCGCCTGGCTGGCGGTGGGTGTGCTGGCCGCAGCCCTAGCCTGCTTTGCGTTCGCGCCTCCCAAGCTGTGGATGGAGGCTGCCCGCGCCACGGGTAAAGCCTGGATTTACGCGTTGGCCGCGGGTCTGTCGGCCTGTTTACTGGGGGCGGCCAGCCGGTTGATGTGGGATCCCGCGGCGCACCTCACCTTCCTTATAGTGAAAACCATTCTGCGCGCTTTCGTTTCCGGCGTCGTCGCCGATCCATCGACCGACAGCATTAGCAGCCGGGGATTCGACGTGCAGATCGCGGCGGAGTGCTCCGGGCTCGAGGGCATCGGGCTGATTCTCGTCTTTGGCGCCACCTGGCTGTGGCTGTTCCGGCGCGAATTCCGCTTCCCCCACGCCCTCCTGCTGATCCCCGCCGG
Organism: Bryobacteraceae bacterium; assembly: GCA_049590695.1. Classification (GTDB taxonomy): domain Bacteria; phylum Acidobacteriota; class Terriglobia; order Bryobacterales; family Bryobacteraceae; genus Fen-178. The sequence goes on along the minus strand of JBAWDI010000013.1, from coordinate 294 downwards.
CGTAGCCGCCATTTTTTTGATGAACGCCTTGCGTATCGCCGCTCTCGTCTTGATCGGCGCCGCGGGCGCGCCGGGCGTGGCCACGGGAGGATTTCATTCCCAGGCCGGGTGGATCGCCTTCAATGCCGTGGCAGTCGCCTTCGCTCTTACCGCGCAGCGCCTGCCTTGGGTAACAGTCCCAGGCCGGACAGCCGCTCGACCGGCCCGTTCCACGGCGAACCCCACGGTTCCCTACCTGGCGCCTTTCCTGACGATCCTCGTGGCCGCCATGATCTCGCGCGCCGCCTCCAGTGG
>JBAWDI010000012.1:0-3587 GCA_049590695.1 Bryobacteraceae bacterium | reverse complement strand
TTTAACCTCGCTCAATGAAGACCAGGACCGCGCGGGAATCGTAATCGAAATGGTGGTCGCCGCGGATGGCTCCATCGCCTCCAACAGCATCTACCGCGCCCTGCTGCGCAACCGCGCCCAACTGGCCTACAGCTCGGTCGGCGCCTGGCTCGAAGGTGCGGCTGCGCCGCCGCCGAAAGTCGCCGCTTCTACCGATCTTCAAGCCCAGCTCAAGCTGCAAGACGAAGCCGCGCAAGCGCTCCGCGAGTGCCGCCACCAACTGGGTGCGCTCACGTTCGACCGCCAGGAAGCGCAGCCCGTCTTCACCGCCGGCGTGGTGACGGATATCACCGCTCGCGCCCATAATCGCGCCGCGCAACTGATCGAAGACTTCATGATCGGCGCCAACGAGGTGATGGCCCGCACGCTGCGCGGCGCCGGCGTTTCCTCCATCCGCCGCGTGGTAAAAGCTCCCGAGCGCTGGCCGCGCATCATGGAGCTGGCCGCGCAATTCGGCGAGCAACTGCCCGCCGCGCCCGATCCTGGAGCGCTGAACGCTTTCCTCATGCGGCGCAAAGCGGCCGACCCCGTGCACTACCCCGATATCTCGCTATCGGTCCTCAAACTGATGGGACCCGGCGAGTACGTTCTGATGCGCCCCGGCGACCCCGAGCAGGGCCACTTCGGCCTGGCCGCGCACGATTACACCCACTCCACCGCCCCCAATCGCAGGTTCGCCGACCTGGTGACGCAGCGCTTGTTGAAGGCGCTCGCCGCCAAGGCGCAGCCGCCCTACTCGGACGATGAGCTGGATTCCATCGCGCGCAACTGCACCCTGATGGAGGACAACGCGCGCAAGGTCGAGCGCGTCATGGAGAAGCGCATGGCCGCCGTGGCGCTCCACCCTCGCGTGGGCCAGTCCTTCTCCGCGGTGGTCACCGGCGTCACCCCCAAAGGCGTCTTCGTCCGCGTGTTCGATCCTCCCGTCGAGGGCCGCCTGATGCGCGGCGAGCGCGGCCTGGACGTAGGCGACCGCCTGCGCGTGACGCTCCTGAGCACCGACCCGCAACGCGGCTTCATCGATTTTGGCCGGTAACCTGTACGACTATCCATCACACCGCGACGAATTGTGGGGCAGGTTTTTAACCTGCGGCGGATTGTCAATCCGCCTGCTGCCCTTGTACGCGCCCGCCGCCCCCGTTTGCGGCTCGCCGCTATGCGGGGCAGCTTGGCAAGCTGTGCGCGACCCACAGGGTACCCCGCTTTACCGGCGCAACTGGCAGCTCTCCACCCTCTCCCACCACCCTACTTCACGCCGCGTTTTCCCAAAACAGAGACACTGCCCACCGCCCTTGCACGCCCTACGGATCTATCCAGCCCTGTTGGGAAAGTCGGTTCCAGGCTGTACGAATGTGCTCCGGCCTGAAGACCTTCTTCTTGCGCGGGTTCCAGGCGTGAACCTGCTCCGCCGCCGTCGCGAAGTCGGATGCTGGCGTGTCGCTCCCGGGTCCACCGCGATGAGCCACCCAGTGGACGGTCGCCAGTAGTTCCATGCCGTAAGGGGTCTCGAACCCCTCGATTAGCCCGGCCACCCGTCCGCGCCAATCCCGCGATAGATTACCTCGTCGGTTCCGGTATCGGATACAGTAGTCGATTGAAGAGAATCGCCGTCTACTGTGAGATTTCGTTCGCCCGTTACTTCTACCAGCCGAAGCCGCTGCGCACACTGGAAGAGATCCGCGCGGACATCCTCGCCGTGCAGCGCGAGGCGGAAGGCCCGCTGGACGAACTGGTCCAAGGAGCCTCGAAATGACCGGCGAGAACCGGCTCCCCCCGCCTGTGCCGCCGGAGGGGACGGGGCAACTGGTGCTCTACCGCACCGAGGACGGGCGAACCCGAATCCATGCCAGACTGATCCAGGAATCCGTCTGGCTGACGCTCAATCAGATCGCCGGCCTCTTTCAGCGCGATAAGTCGGTCATTTCAAAGCACATCCGGAACATCTTCGAGAGCGGCGAACTCCACCCGGCGCGAACTGTTGCAAAATTTGCAACAGTTCAAACCGAGGGCATCCGGTCCGTATCCCGGGAAATCGAATTCTACCGCCTGGAGGTGATCCTGGCCGTCGGCTACCGCGTGAACTCCGCGCGCGGGACGCAGTTCCGCCAGTGGGCGACCGCCCAGTTGGAGCAGTACCTGGTTAAGGGCTTCGCCATGGACGACGAACGCCTCAAGCTGGCCGGCGGCGGCGGCTACTTCGACGAACTGCTCGCCCGCATCCGCGATATCCGTTCCTCGGAGAGGGTCTTCTGGCGCAAGGTCCTCGACATCTATGCAACGAGTGTCGATTACGATCCGGGCGCGGAAGCCTCGCAGAAGTTCTTTGCCGTGGTTCAGAACAAGATGCACTGGGCGGCGCACGGCCACACTGCCGCTGAAGTCATCGCCCGGCGCGCCGATTCAACCCAGCCCCACATGGGCTTGACCACGTGGGCCGGCAGCCGCCCGCGCCGCACCGATGTCGGTTTCGCCAAGAACTACCTGACCCAGCAGGAAATCGAGACGCTCAACCTGATAGTCTCGGCCTACCTCGACTTCGCCGAACTTCAGGCGCGCAGCCGCAAGCCCATGACGATGCGCGAATGGATCGCCAAACTCGACAGTTTTCTGAAGCTCAGCGACCGCGACCTCCTGACCCACGCCGGGACCATCTCCCACGACGACGCTCTCGCCAAGGCGCAATCCGAGTTCGACAACTTCCGGGCCATCGAAGACGCGAGCCCTCAGCCCGTAGATGCCGATTTCGAGAAAGCCATTGAGCAAGCCAAGCAGATCGCTGCCGCCCAGGGGAAGCGGAAGCCGAAGAAAGGGGCGGAATGATCGGCGGGCTGAAGCCGTATCCCGAGTACAAGGAATCGGGCGTGCCGTGGCTCGGGCGGATTCCGGCTCATTGGGCTATTTCACCTCACTCGCGTCCATATTAGCTGTTTGACCGCCTTCCGCACGTTGAAGACGTTGGACATATCCCAACTCTGAGCCTGAGTGCGCGTCTGAGTGTCGCCCCAGGCCGAAGTAAGTGCCTCCCGCGATCTTGTCAGGACCCCATTCGCGGCTTTCGCATATGCCAATGCCAACCGGTCTCAATCGCTTCTTCGTCAGCGACTATCTCAGGACTGGGCTTGCCTCCGGTTCTTGTCGCCGAAATCGTTACGTCTCAATCGCTTCTTCGTCAGCGACTATCTCAGGACGGTCTAGGCCGAGGTCGATGCCGCCGATTCCTGAAAAGTCTCAATCGCTTCTTCGTCAGCGACTATCTCAGGACGGAGCTGATGGACCGGACCTTGGGTGACCAGGCCGTGGAGTCTCAATCGCTTCTTCGTCAGCGACTATCTCAGGACGAAATGGAAGCGTGCGCTACGTCGATTCTATGTCTGGTCTCAATCGCTTCTTCGTCAGCGACTATCTCAGGACAGTTTGGTTGTCGTTTTGTGTCTTGTCATGGCTTCGGTGTCTCAGGCGGTGTCAAGACTTTTGTGTAAACATCCCCGCGGTTAATGTTTCGGGCCGGCTATACTGGTTGCACCCGAGCGGAGGGTAAGGCTCTGCGG
>JBAWDI010000011.1:0-6802 GCA_049590695.1 Bryobacteraceae bacterium | reverse complement strand
AGATGCAGGTGACCGGCACCACCACCGCGGCCACCATGGAGAGCAACTGGTCGATGAAGCCGCGGATGGCATCGGGCGTGAGGGTGTCGAAATTGTCCTCCTCGCCGGGACGCGCATGGAAGCGGGTGCGCAGGGCGACGCGGGTTTCATCGAGCGCGCCGTTCAAAGTGAGGCCGCTCGAGGGCTTGGGGCGGCCGAAGAGCGCGAAACCGTTGCCGGGACCGTACAGGCGGTTGAAGGCGGTGATGGGAATGTAGGCGGATTTGTCCTGATCGCGGCCGAAGGCGGAGCCGAGCCGCTCCTCGACGCCGATGACGGTGAACTCGATGCCTTCGATGCGGACGATCTGGCCGAGCGGCGAGGCGTCCCCGGGGAACAGCGTGGTGCGGACGGTATCGCCGATGACGGCGACGAAGGCCCGGGAACGCTCCTCCGGGCCGGTGAAGAAGCGGCCGTCCACGACGCCGATATCGCGGATGCTGGCCATATCGGCGGCCACGCCGAGGATGGTGGTATCTTCGCAGATCAGGTTTTCCCGTTTGACGTCGGAGACGTGGTTGCGGTAGGGGCTGTAGAGGACGCTATCGCCGTTCACGGCTTCGAGGAAGCGGTAATCGTCGGTGCGGATGGGCTTGTTGCGCTTCACCTTGTCGAAGTACTGGCGGCGGCTGAGGCGGCCGGTGGCGGCGATCTGCGCCACCAGAAACGATTCCGAGCCGAAAGCCTTGGCGGTGCTCTCATCGGCGTAGACGCCGAGCCCTTCGATGGCGGCGCCTACCATGATGACGCTGGCCACCCCGATGATGACGCCCAGCAGCGTGAGGAAGCTCCGCAGCTTGTGCGCGCGGATGGAATCCATCGCCAGCCAGAATGCGTTTTGAAATTGATGCCAGGAGCGGGAAAACCCCGGGCCGGATTGGGCCATCTGTATTCAGGATAACGTATGATGTAGGTTCGGCACCACCAATGCCCATCCTGCGCCTCGCCTACGCCACGCAATTCCTGATCGCGCTGATCGCGGTTTTTGTGTTGTGGAGCGAGGTGGGCGGCCAGAGCCACCTGGACCTGATGCCCTGGTATTTTAAGCTGGCTTTCGGGGCCGGGGCGGCCTTTGCCATGGTGAAAGCCACGGCGGCCGCCGTTTCGCACGAGCACCCGTGGAACGGCCAGACGCTGAAGTGGTTGGGGATCATGTTGGCGCTGCTGGTGGGCTGCGGCCTGGCCAGCTACTACTGCCACATGTACCTGGAGAGCGACGAGGGAGACGACCAGCAGGAGAGCGCGCTTGTGGGGCAGGTTGGTAACCTGCGGCGGGTTGGCAACCCGCCAGTTGCGCCGGTAACAAACCGGCGCGCAGCTTGCAAAGCTGCCCCACAAACGTCCGAGCTTTTATGCGAAAATTCGTCGTAGTTGCCGTTATCGCTGGGTGGCTGCCGAGCTTTGCCTGGGGGCCGGAGGGGCACAGCCTGGTGGCCCGGATCGCCCAGGCCGAGCTCACGCCCGCGGCGCGCGCGCGGGTGGACGAGATCCTGGGGCCTAAGACCACCATGGTTTCCATTGCCAGTTGGGCCGACCAGGTTCGCCCGTCGCGGCCCAACACCGCGCCGTGGCACTTCATCGACATTCCCATCGATCAGCCGCACCTCGACATGGCGCGCGATTGTCCCAAGGGCGATTGCGTCATCGCCAAGATCGAAGAGTTCCGGAAAGCGCTGAACGACCCCGCCCTAACGCCGGCCGAGCGCCGCGAGGATCTGATGTTCCTGATCCATTTCATCGGCGACATGCACCAGCCGCTGCACTGCGCGGATAACAAGGACAGGGGCGGCAACGATGTGCCGGTGGAATTCTTCGGCAAGCGGACGAACCTGCACAGCGTCTGGGACAGCGGATTGCTGAGCCGGATGGGAAGCCAGGAGCGGTTATTCGGCCGGCTCCTGGCGGAGTCGGAGAGCCACGCGAAGAAGTGGTCGAAGGGCACGGTGGAAGATTGGGCGGAAGAATCGCACAAGGCGGCGCAGAAGGTGGTCTACGGCCGGCTGCCGAAAGTGGCGCCGGGCACCCCGATTCCGATCGGCGCGGCGTACGAGAAGAAGGCCGACCCGCTGATCCGCGCGCAGCTCGAGAAGGCGGGCGCGCGGCTGGCGGCGGTGTTGAACGCGGCGCTGAAGTAGGGGAGAACGGTGCGGATCGGCGCCGGGAACGGCCGGGTGGTTTTTGAACCCCGGAGCAAGCCGCGCTATACGCTGGCGGAATTGCTTGCGAAGTCCCCTCGGAAAGCGCTCAAGCCCTCCCGAAAAGATCGTGATTGGCTCAGCGGCGGGCCGGTGGGAAAAGAGGCGCTTTGAAACGCGGCATTCCCGAGTCGGGGAGACGAAGCGGCAAGGGCGTCCGTGGATGCCAATTTGGCCGGCGGCGGAATCCGCCAATCTCCGAGTGGCGCATGACTCGCCCGGAGGCCTCAATCGGCGCGGAAAACGGTGGTAAGCGCTGGGCGACCGATCGGGTAAGCGCAGTGGAAGGCCCTTAGGGCTTTGCGGAGGCCGGCTCCCAGAGCTCGATCTTATTCCCATCCAGGTCATAGATCCAGGCAAAGCGACCGTAGGATTCACTCATTCGTTTGGCGTCGATCTTTACTCCCTCTTGTTTTAAGCGGTCGAGCAAAGCACCCAGATCGTCCACGATGTAGTTGACCATGAACGGTTGCGCGGCTGGGATATAGTCAGTGGAGGCGGGAAAAACAGTCCAAACTGTGACGTGTTCCTTCTGCGGGTCGTCGTGTTCGCGCCACGGAAGCATCGCGCCTCCGGCTTTGTCAATGAGTCCAAGATGCTCCGAATACCATTCGCGCATCCGATCACGATTAGCGGATTTGAAGAAGACACCGCCGATTCCAAGGATGCGCCCGCGCTGCTCCATTTTGACAGGCGGCTTCGACTTTTCAGGTTGCGGAGATGGCACTTCCAGTCCTCCTTTTGAGCTGGCCGAGATGAGCAACAGCGAGCCGAGAGCAATTGTGCTCCAGGGTATTCCTTGCATGTGTGGATTATAGATGATTCAAATGGAGAAAACGGTTCGCCCAACTTCTTGACGCCCTTGACGCGCCGTATCCCCGCAGCCAAGCCGGCGCTCAGGACACGGCAATCCGGCGCCTCGTATGCCAGCCGCCGGACGGCGCCGCACCGGAGGTTAATAGTCCGTGGCGCGAGATGGCGAGATTCCAGGCGCATCCGGTAACGGACGACAACCGTCTTGCTGAGCGACCATCGCGGCTTCGAGCAGTACCAGTCCACGAATTCATCAATGGCATGACGATAGCCGCGCTGAGCGTCCGGGCAGGAGAGACTGTTGAGAACGGCGGATTTGGCGACCTTGAGATATCGCCTGGCCGCCTGGGTGCGAGTGGCGGGTGACTCGCCCAAAACCGCCCCGCGGATCTGGCGAAGGTGGTAAAATCTCAGGAACTACCTGCCATGACCCCCGGCGATTCCATAGCCCATTACCGGATCACGTCCAAGCTGGGCGAAGGTGGCATGGGCGAAGTCTGGCGGGCCAGCGATACGAAGCTCAACCGCGACGTGGCCATCAAGGTGCTGCCGGAAGCCGTAGCGACCAACGCCGATCGCATGGCCCGGTTCCAGCGCGAGGCGCAGGTGCTGGCGTCGCTGAACCATCCCAACATCGCGGCCATCTACGGAGTGGAAGATGGGGCGCTCGTGATGGAGCTGGTGGAGGGCCCGACGCTCGCCGAGCGCATCGCGCAAGCACCGGTCCCTCTCGAAGAGGCGCTGGGCCTCGCGCGGCAGATCGGCGACGCGCTGGAGGCGGCGCACGAGAAGGGCGTCATCCACCGCGACCTGAAACCGGCCAATATCAAGTTTACGGCAGACGGGCGGGTAAAGGTGCTCGATTTCGGACTCGCCAAGGCAATGGCGGGCGACGCCAGCTCGGGTGACGCGGCGAATTCCCCGACACTGACGATGAGGGCGACGGTGGCGGGCGTGATTCTCGGGACGGCGGGCTACATGGCGCCGGAACAGGCGAAGGGCAAAGCCGTGGACAAGCGGGCGGACATCTGGGCCTTCGGCGTGGTGCTGTACGAGATGCTCACCGGGGAAGCCCTCTTCGGGGGCGAGACGGTTTCGGACACGCTGGCCGCCGTGCTGACCCGGGATCCGGACCTGGAGCGGGTCCCCGCGCCGGTGCGCAAACTGCTGCGAAGCTGCCTGGAGAAGGATCCGAAGCGGCGTCTGCGGGATATCGGCGACGCTTGGCGCCTGGTGGAAGAAACCCCCGTGGCGCCGGCCGCGAGTGGCGAACGGGCGCGCCTCGTGCCCTGGATGGTGGCGGCCGGGCTGGCCCTCATCGCCGTGGCGCTCGCTTTCATCCATTTTCGAGAAGCGCCCGCGCAGGCGCCGCTGGTGCGCTTCAGCGTTCCGCCGCCGGAGAAGGGCTCGTTCGGCGAATGGCTGGCCCTCTCGCCCGACGGGCGGCATCTCGCGTTCACGGGCGCCGGGTCCGACGGAGTCTGGCGCGTCTGGGTTCGATCGTTCGATGCGCTTGAGCCGCGGCCTTTGGTCGCCACGGAAGAGGCGTCCACGGTCACCGTGTTCTGGTCCCCCGACAGCCGCTTCCTGGTGTTCCAATCGGGGGGCAAGCTCAAGAAGATCGACCTTGCGGGCGGGCCTCCGCAAACGCTGTGCGATGCTCCCACGGTGATGCTGGGCGGCTCGTGGAATGCGGATGGCGTGATTCTTTTCGGCAGCAACAGCGGCCCGATCATGCGGGTCTCCTCGGCCGGCGGCACGGCGTCGCCCGTCACCCGGCTGGAGCAGTCGCGCAATGAGGGTCTGCATACCGACCCCGTCTTTCTGCCGGACGGCATTCACTTTCTCTATTTCCGGCACTCCGGGAAGCCCGAAGACGAGGGCGTCTTCGCCGGATCGCTTCAGGCCGGCCCCGGCGAGCAGAGCCTCAAGCGGGTTGCGGCGACGGACTATAGCCCGGCGTACGCCCCGCCGCGCGGCGGCGGGCCGGGGTACCTACTTTTTCTGCGCGAAGGCTCCCTGCTGGCCCAGCAATTCGACACGGGCCGGCTGGAGACCGTGAGCGAGACGGTCCCCGTCGCCGACCAGATTGGCGTCAGTATTTCGCGCGCGTTTTTCTCGGTCTCCGGCAACGGCGTGCTGGCATATCGCACCGGCAGCGCGAGCGTGATGCAACTCAAGTGGTACGATCGCGAAGGGCACGTGCTCGGAAACGCCGCCGAGGGCGCCGATTATCAGGACGTGTCCATCTCGCCCGATGGTTCCCGGCTCGCCTACGACCGCAGCACCCAGGGCCCTCTGCGGCAGATCTGGATTCTTGATATCAGGCGCGGTATCCACTCCAGATTCACCTTCGTGCCGGACGGCGCGCACTCGCCGGTGTGGTCGCCGGACGGCCTTCGCATGGCGTTCGCCGCCGAGAGCAGAAATGCCATCTATTTCCAGAACGTGGTCAACGGCGGCGATCCGAAGCGGGTATCGGAACCCGGGATGCTCAACCTCAGCGGTTGGTCGCCCGACGGCCGCTTCCTGCTGTACACACAAGCCAGGCACGGCTACGACATCATGGCACTGCCGGACTCTGCTGGCGGCGGCGAACGAAAGCCACTGGCGATAGCGGATTCCGAAGCCAACGAGATGCACGGCCAGGTCTCGCCGGACTCGCGGTGGGTGGCTTACGATTCCAATGAAACCGGAAGGAGCGAGATTTACATACGGCCGTTTCCCCCGGGCGGCGACCGCTCCGGCAAGTGGCAGATCTCGGCCAATGGGGGCCAGCAGCCGCGCTGGCGCGGGGACGGCAAGGAACTCTTCTACATCGCGCCCGACGGAGGGCTGATGGCGGTGGACGTGAAGACGCAACCGGCGCTTCAGCCCGCAACTCCCCATACCTTGTTCACGACGCCGTCGATTACCGGGAATAGCCTGGCGTTTCAATATGACGTTACACGGGACGGCAAGCGATTCATCGTGGTCGCTCCTTCGGTTAGCGCCGTTCCGGCTCCGGCCACGGTGGTGCAGAACTGGCAAACGGAACTGAAGAAATGACGCCTCGGAGGACGATGGCGCCTCACCGGATCACCGCGACTCCGGGCGAGGCGGCATAGGCGAGTTGTGGCGCGCGACCGGCAACAAGCCGGCCTCGGAGTTGCGATGAAGCACTTGCGCACGCGCGGATTCCGTCCGGATCGGCCAGTCGGAAAGAGATCTGAGCTTTCGAATCGCGTCCCCGCAAGTCGCCCCAAAGGCAGAAGGCGTTCAAGACGGCCGCTCATGCGGAGTTCCTTGGCGCCGCTCGAGAGCAGGATCGCCAGGCGGCCGTCGTCCAGGGTGGCGCCGCGGCCGGTGTAGGTCTCATCCCCGATGCGCACATTCAGGCCGGTGAGGCGCAGGCGCGGAGCGGTTTCGAGCCACGCCAGGGGTCCGGCGTACCGAAATCCAGAGCGGCGCCGGTGAAGGTTCCTTCCGACTTCAGGTTGGCCAGCAACTGGCTGCCGGTGCCCGAGGTCTCGAGCGTGCCATCGGCATCCAGCTTGCCCCCTTGCCAGTCCAAGCCCTTCACCTTGGCGGTGAGTTTATAGAAGGGCCGCGCGGTGCGCAGGCTCACGGCCAATTTAGCGGTGATGGCGGCGCGATCGAGCTTGGCCTGGATGCCATCGAATTCCAGGCGCGTGACGTCCCAGAGCAGGTGCGCGCGGACGTTCTCGAAGTGGCAGCCGGCCAGCAGCAGATCGTCGATCTGCACGGTGCCATCG
>JBAWDI010000010.1:0-2260 GCA_049590695.1 Bryobacteraceae bacterium | reverse complement strand
GACCTCGCCCTTCCGGAAAATCAACCGCGTGAATGCGCAGCCGCTGGTCGTCCGGGTCTGGCAGCGCCACACCCACGGAGTCGCACTTCATCGTGTGGCGGACACTCGCCGAGATGGCTCGCAGGAGATCGCGAAGCTCCAGATTCGAGACGATGGCGTTGTTCAGATCCAGCAGGAGCTTCAGGCGCTCATTGTTGCTCCGCAATTCCTCGTGGGCGGCCTGCGACGGCTCTTGCGGGATGGCCGCATCGACTGCCGGCGGCGGCTCCGGCGGGACTTGGGCGTAGGGATCCATGCAGTCCTACAGATGCAATTCACCGCCATCCGTGACAGACCCCGTTTGTCACCAGCCGGCGGATTTTGCATCCTGGTAGTAGGACCACCCTATGCCGATGTACGAATATCGCTGCCGAAAATGCGGCAAGAGCTTTGAACTGCTGCGCCGGATCGAGGACGCCGACCGTGATTTGAAGTGCCCGGAATGCCAGTCTGAAGAAGTCGAGCGGCTGCTCTCGACGTTCGCCGCCGGCGGGTGCAGATCATCCGGATCGGGCCGGTTTACTTGAGCGCGTTAGGCGGCGGCCGGTCGGACTGCCACAACAGTTTCCACGAGCATGAACCAAAGAACTTTTCAAGCCAGCAACGCTCAACGTTTGGATGATCCGCGGAGGCTCCTGTGGATACCTCCGGACGAGGTGATCTCCCGATTGGGCCTCAAGCCCGGAATGGTGGTTGCCGACATCGGCGCCGGCACGGGGTTCCTCGCGCTGCCGTTTGCCCGGGCGGTTGGTCCGGGAGGGATGGTGTGGGCTGTCGACGTACAGCCCGCAATGCTGAAAATCCTGGAAGAAAAGCTGCACCGGGAAGGCGCTCCGGACAACATCGGGCTTCGCGTGGGACAAGCTACGGATACCGGTCTTCCGGACGGCAGTTGCGATTTGGCCTTCTTGGGAAACATCTGGCATGAGCTGGACGAACCCGGTACGGTTCTGGCGGAACTGCGGCGCATACTGCGTCCCGACGGGCGTGTTGCCATCCTCGATTGGCGCACCGATGTGCCATATCCACCTGGACCGCCGCCAGAACATCGTGTTGCCCCCAGCTCAACGGAAGCGAGGCTAAAAGGCGATAACTGGCGCAATGTTTCCTTCTGCCACTTGGGGCCGTACAGCTACCTGTTGGTTGCCTCGACGGCATAGGTCCACATCATGTCCCTCGATTCGAGCCATCCTGCCGGTCGGCGAGAGTCTTTTGCCACGCACTCTCGAGTTCGGCCCTGGCCGGGGGAGTGAGCGCCCGGGGTTTCACGCCAGGTTCGTATGCACCGCACAATTCGATGATTCGGCCTTCGGCGCTCGCGAGGAATGACCCACCCCTGCTTTCCAAAACTGACCCGGCAGGAGGTTCAGCATTATCTGAACGAGAAGCTGAAAGCTGGCAACTCCCCGTCGCTCGTACGCTATCTCCGAACGGTGATGCGGATCGGGCTCGACCAAGCACTGAGGGACGAGTTAATTGCCCGCAACCCCGCAGCACTGGCGAAGCCGCCGCGCGTCGAGAAGCGTGAGGTTCTTCCGTTCAATCCCGAGCAGGCCGGCCGTTTTCTGAAAGCCGCCCAGGACCATCGGCTCGAGGCTCTATTCACGGTGGGCTTGGCAGTCGGCCTCCGATCCGGTGCATGCAGCGCACTGCGGTGGAAGGAGGATGTAGATCTGGGGGCCGGTACGATCACCGTCCATCACACGCTCCAGCGCCGAAAGGGAGACGGGCTTGTGCTGGTGCCACCCAAGTCGGACAAATCCCGGCGGACCATCGAACTGCCCGCGGTCTGCGTGACGGCGTTGAAAAAGCACCAGAAGCGCCAGGAGGGCGAGTGCCAATGGGCCGGAACCAGATGGCATGATACCGGCCACGTGTTCACCACGACTATCGGGACTCCGCTCGATGACCGCAAGATCCTCCGCGAATTCGATGCTCTCATGAAAGCGGCGGGCCTGCCCAAGCAGCGGTTTCACGATCTGCGCCACGCCGCGATTACACTGCTCGGCGCGCAGGGTGTCCCCCTGAAAGTGATCGCGGAGATCGTCGGGCACAGCGACATCCGGCTCACGCAGAATGTCTACCAGCACGTGTTCCAGCCCGCCAAGCGCGAGGCCGCCGACAAGATGAATGCGTTGCTGGAGGACGCAGTGGCAAAAGCACCCGCGGAAAACGGTTTTGCCACCAGTATTGCCACCAAACCGGCAGAAACCACTCTGAA
>JBAWDI010000009.1:0-14694 GCA_049590695.1 Bryobacteraceae bacterium | reverse complement strand
CATCGGACGGCTGCGCCGGAGGCTGCCCCGCCTGTCGCGCCTATCGCGCCGGCTGCGCAAGCTGAGATCACTCGCCGCGTGCTCCCCGACATTCCCGTCAAAGCCCGGAACACGATTCACGGCAAAGCCACGGTGGTGGTCGGAGTTGCCGTGGATCGATCGGGGAATGTCGCCAAGGCCACGCTGGAGCCCGGCGGCTCGCCCTATTTTGGCAAGCTGGCGCTCGAAGCGGCCCGGCAGTGGCAATTCGCCGCAGTGGAGGGTGCGGGCCCGCGGAACTGGATACTGCGCTTTGAGATCATGCCAACCGAAACGCAGGCCATCGCGCTCAGGGCAGGCCGGGAATAGCTCCCTCAGCCTCTCCCATCGGTCTTCGCAATCGCCGCGTGAATCTGCTTGTCGATTGCCTTTCGCATCTTTGAAGGCAAGATATCCTTCTGGTCCAGAGCCTTCCAGGCAGCGGCGGTCCGCTCTACCATTTCGCGAACGATCTCCCATACCGGGCTCGCCGGGAGGCGCGCTCGGTCGGCGAAACGCCGGACTGCGCGTACTTGTCATCGGGGAACAGACCGAAGACCTGCGCGAAGTCCTCCATTTGGACGCGCCGCACCCCGGCCGCACGGTCAAAGCGCTCGACGACAAGCGCCTTTCCTTCCATCCGCGCGGCGGCTTCCGGCAGACCCCGGATGTCGCCGACGGGTACGAGCCGGATCTCGGGCACCGCGATGCCGGCGGCGCGCGCCAGACCAAGCATCGCGTATTCGTTCTCGGGTACTGCTTGGAATTGTGTGGATGGCAGCTTGACGATCCAAGACCCGCCCACACCGTGAGCCGGGATGGCGAGACCGCCCGATGCTTCCATGACGGCGGAGAACTTCAACTGCACGCCGGCAAGCGAAAACCGCAGCACACCATCGTCCTGCTTCTATGCGGAGTAGTCGCTTCTGCCGCACTTGTTGGGGGAATCTTCACGAGCGCAAACGCTTGGGAGTAGTACAACGGCTCTGCAAGCACCAGCCTGGCGCAACCCCTGAAGAAGGCGAGCCGCCGGTGGTTTATCCGTCCGCTTCCATGGAAACCGGGTCTTCCACTTCGCCCTTTTCCGCCAGTGTGTGCGCCAGCGTCGCGCCGTATTCGAAGCCTCTATCGAACGCCTGGAGGTTCAGCTTCTGCATCGCCGGGGGGACGGAATCGGCCACGGCTTTGCGCAGCGCATCCGGGTCCACGAGGTTGGTCACGGCGCCGAAGAAGCCCACCATTACGATGTTTAGCACCACTTTGCGCCCCAGCTCCTCGGCCAGGCGCGTGGCGGGAACACCGTAGACGCGGATGCCACTGGGCATCTTGTCGATGTGCACCAGCTCCTGCTCGGCGATGAGAATGCCGCCGGGCTTCAACTGCGGCGCGAAGCGCGTGTAGGCTTCCTGCGACATCACCACCAGGACATCGGGCTGGGCGACGTAGGGGTAGAGAATGGGCTCGGTGGAAAGAATTACCTGGGCGCTCGAAGAGCCGCCGCGGGCCTCGGGGCCGAAGGCCTGGGTCATGGTGGCGTAGCCGCCCTGGTAGATGGCCGCGGCCTTGCCAATAACGGCGGCCGCGAGGATCACTCCCTGACCGCCGAATCCCGCAATGCGAATCTCGGTTAGCAACTGCATGACGCCTCCGGTTCCACGTAGCGCTCACCCAGCGACTCGGTCATTTGCGCGCGGAGCAGCTCGAGATAGTCGGGGCGATCCCGATCCACGAACTTTCCGACTACGATCTCGCCGCTCTTCGATAGAGTGCACTCGCCGGTGGGCGCGCCGTGGCGGATCTTGCTGGCTTGCTTGTAGTATTTCATGGCGTCGAGGCCATCTCCCATTTTGTTTTTGCGCTGGTAGAGCGTGGGGCAGGGCGCCAGCACTTCGATAAAGCAGAACCCCTTCCGCTTGAGCACCTCTTCCATGGAACGGCTGAGCTGCTTGACGTGATAAGTGGTCCATCGCGCCACGTAAGAGGCGCCGGCGGCTTCGGCCAAGGCCACCAGGTTGAAGGTCGGCTCGAAAACGCCGTAGGGCGAGGTGGCGCTGATGGCCTGCGCGGGGGTGGTGGGGGCCGATTGTCCTCCGGTCATGGCGTAAGTCATGTTGTTCACGCAGATCACCTTGAGGTCCATGTTGCGGCGGGCGGCGTGGATAAAGTGGTTGCCGCCGATGGCAAACAGGTCGCCGTCGCCGGAGTAAACCACCACTTGCAACTCGGGATTGGCGAGTTTCAGTCCGGTGGCGAAGGGGATGGCGCGCCCGTGGGTGGTGTGGAAGGAATCCAGGCGCGCGTACCCGGCCACGCGGCCGGTGCAGCCGATGCCGGAGACGATCGCCACCTTATCGAGGTTCACTTTGGAATCGAGCAGCGCGCGGGTGAAGCAGTTGACCGTGGTGCCGATGCCGCAGGCGGGGCACCAGATGTGCGGCATGCGGTCCATGCGGAGGAACGGCTCGACGGGGTTTTGGGCGCCTTCCGGGATTTCGAGAGTCGTCGTTGGGGTCATCGGGCCGCCTCCACAATGGCATTGAGAATGGTGTCGGGATTGTGCACGGTGCCTCCGGCGTGGCTGACCGGGATCACCTTGGCCTTACCCGCCGCCGCGCGTTCCACTTCGAGGACCATCTGGCCGAGATTCAACTCGGGCACCACGAAGGCCTTCATGCGGCCGGCCAACTCGCGGATGTGCTCGGCGGGGAACGGCCACGCCGTGATCAGGCGGAACTTGCCGGCGCGAATGCCGCGCGAGCGCGCGAGCTGGATGGCGCGCTGCGCCACGCGCGAGGTGATGCCATAAGAGACCACCACCACGTCGGCATCCTCCAGATTTTCGGTTTCCCACAGGGAGCGGCCATTACTGAGCGGTTTCAACTTGGCTAGCAGGCGTCTCACCAGGCGGTCCTGCGCTTCGACGCCCATGTCGGGGTAACCGCGTTCGTCGTGCGTCAGGCCGGTGACATGGAAGCGGTAGCCTTCGCCGGCACGCACCATGTCGGGGACCAGGTCCTCGCGCGACTCGAAGGGCCGGTACTCCTCCGGCGGAAGCTTGGTGTAGCGGCGGGGCGTAATCTCGATCCGGTCGGGCTCGGGAATGACCACCTTTTCCGTCATGTGGCCGACGCACTCATCCATCATCATCATCACCGGAACGCGAAACTCCTCGGAGAGATTGAACGCCTGGATGGTGAGGTCGAAACACTCCTGCGGAGAGTTGGGGCACAGCGCGATGATGCCGTAATCGCCGTGGGAACCCCACCTGGCTTGCATCATGTCCGCCTGGCCGGGCAGGGTGGGAAGGCCCGTGGAGGGGCCGCCTCGCTGCACGTCGACGAACACGCAAGGAGTTTCGGTCATGGCAGCCAGGCCGATGTGCTCCATCATTAGCGAGAAACCGGGTCCGGAAGTGACGGTGAAGGCCTTGGCACCCGCCCAGACGGCGCCTTGTATGGCGATGGAAGCGGCCAATTCGTCCTCCATTTGGATGAAGATGCCACCCACGGTGGGGATTCTGGAGGCGAACCGCTCGACCACCTCGGTGGAGGGGGTAATGGGGTAACCTGCGGCAAATCGCGCACCAGCAGCGAGTGCTCCCTCACAGCAGGCATGGTCGCCGTCGAGAAAATGGACACCTGTGAGAACTCCGTTCGGATCAGCGTGCATAGCGGCCTCCGAAAATTGCGAAGTCCGGGCAGTACATTCCGCAGAGATCGCAACCACTGCATTTCTCGGCATCTACGACGTGTGGCGGATGGTAACCCGTAGAATTGAAAGCGGAAGAGAGCGCCAGAACGTGGGTGGGGCAAAACTCGACACAAAACCCACACCCCTTGCAGCGCTCCACGGTAATAGCAACGAAACCTTTGGCCATGAGGGCCCTCCAGACGTGATGCTTTGAGATATAGCACGGCGAGGGCCACTGAGGGAAGCACGTGGGACAGGCGCTTTCGAGGTTTCATGCTTGAAAGTGCCGCGGATTGGCTGGTCCATGGCGCGGAAAGTGATGGGCGGTCGATTCGGCGGATGGTCAGGCCGGCGAGGCGCTCGATCTTTGGGTCGCCGGGACACAGGTCTTCACTCCCGCCACGCCGACATTGCCGATCTTGAACATCTTGTGGCATTGGAAATCCAGAGGGTTAAGCCGGAGTCTCTGGTTCTGGTATATCCGAAGGGACGCCATGGGTGTCCTCCGGGCCTCCGGAATCGGTGCAGCGTCAGTGGTTTCCGTAATACGGTAGTTAAATGAGGTTGACACGGTAGAACCGCGGTGGTAAAGTGAGGTTGATGGGCACCATCAAAATCTATTCATCGATTGGAGATTATTTGCATATGAAAACTTCACACGGCGGCTGAGATGGAAAAAGAGCGCATCCTATTGAAAAGAAAGATATTTTATTCTGTACTTAATAATAATGATGAAAAGGATTCAGCTAGAGGTTCGACAAGAGCGGCTGCAGGAACTGAAGGCGTTGATGGAGCAGGCGCACATGTCCACGCAGAAGGACCTGATCAACGATGCGTTGACGCTCTTCGAATGGGCAGTCGCCGAGCGGAAAGCCGGGCGGGCCATAGGCTCCATGGACGAGACGAATCAGAAGTACCGCGAAGTGGTGATGCCGAGCTTGGAGCGGGCAGCTTCCAAGATGAACGGGAAGACGGACACGTTCCATCAGGTCGGCGCCTAACGCCAGAAGCGTACCTGCTGAGGTCGAAGAGTTTCTATTCGTCACACGGCGTTTTGCACCTCCACGAGGTCGCAGAGTTTGTCGAGAGAGTCTGGGCGGCGGTTGGCGGCAACCGGCACGGCTCAATACATGATCTTATCCAGTTGGGGATGTTGCTGGCCTTCGCCGGCTGGGCACTTTGGGCCTTGAAGGACTTCGTGTTCAGAGTTTTCACTGAACTCGCTCCGTGGGTTACACAAGGCCTGCGTCTTTCCGGGTAGGCTGCGACGGTGGCGGCCGTCCTGGGCCTGTGTCCAGGCCGACGGTAGAGCCGCGAAGCGCGTCTATCCACTCCACGACGAGCGTTCCCGGCGCAGGTACTCATCCACATCCACGCCCTGCCAGATACCTTTGCCTAAGCCCTGAAGCTCCAGCAGGCTCCGGCAGGGATGCAGGTCCAGTTCGCTACTCAGCCGCCCAATGAGTTCGGCAATCAGACGCAACTGGTCGGCGGGGCCAAGAGCTTGCACAGATCTCTTTGCCTGGTCGTACCGTGGGTCCGCCAGATCGCTCATCCCCATGACCACACGATACCGCCCTTCGTGACCGGGACGCCACTGTAAAGGTATAATGTTGGGCTTATATTAGCTTTGCATTATAATGTGACTGTGGCGTGGGACGTCGAGGTCACGGATGAATTCAAAGCCTGGTGGGAGGGGCTCACCGAAGCCGAGTGCATATCGGTCGAGAGGTCCGTTCTGCTGCTGGAAGAGCGCGGCCCCCAGGTACCATTTCCATACAGTAGCAGGGTGAACGGCTCGCGCCATGCGGCTATGCGTGAACTGCGCGTGCAACACCAAGGCCGCCCCTACCGGGTACTCTACATTTTCGACCCCCGCCGCGTGGCGATTCTGCTGCTGGGTGGCGACAAATCCGGCGATGACCGCTGGTATGAGAGAAACGTGCCGCTGGCAGATCAGCTTTACGACGATTACCTTGCCGAGATCAAGGAGGAAGACGATGCCAAAGACGACAAAGTTCAGTGAGCTCCGGGCGAAGATGTCGCCGGAAGCTCGGGCCGAAGCCCGACGCCTCGCCGACCAGGATCTCAAAGAGATGCCGCTGCACGAACTGCGCACCGCCCGCCACCTGACGCAGCAGCAACTTTCCAAGACCCTTAATATGACGCAAGCGGCGGTTTCGCAACTGGAGCAACGCACGGATGTTTACCTCAGCACGCTCGAAAACTTCGTTGAAGCGATGGGCGGACGGCTGGAAATGTACGCCGTGTTTCCCGATGGGAAGGTGAAACTGGGTCTCGAGCGGGAGACATTATCATAGGCTGAGAACTTCCTTCAACCGCGCCGATTGCCGCCGCGACATCTCGACCGTTCGGCCGCCGCGCAGCGTCACTACCAGCCCGCCGCCGACGCCCACGTCCACTTTCTCGATCCATTTCAAGTTGACGATCTGCTTGCGGCCCGCGCGGAAGAACATGGCGGGGTCGAGCTGGCTCTCGAGCGCATTCAGCGACCGGCGAATCAGGGGCCGCTCGTTTCCGAAGCACAGGCGCGTATAGTTTCCCTCGGATTCGAGCAGGAAGATTTCGGGCAAGCGAACGATCCAGCAGCGTTCGCCCTCCCTGACAAAGACCTGCTCGAGGCGCGGCGTTTCGGGACGGGGACGCACCTTCGCCAGGGCCGCGGCCAGCCGCGCCGGAGCCACCGGCTTCAGCAGATAATCCAGCGCACTCACCTCGAAGGCCTGGATGGCGTACTGGTCGTAGGCCGTGGTGAAGATCACTTGCGGAACATCATCGATGCGCTCCAGCAGGTCGAAGCCGGTCATGCCGGGCATCTGGATATCGAGAAACACTACGTCGGGCGCCAACTTGGGAATGAGCGCCAGGGCTTCTTCCCCGCTGCGCGCTTCGCCGGCCACCTCGACTTCCGGATGAGCGGCCAGCAACCGCCTCAGTTCCAGGCGTGCCAGCCGCTCATCGTCGACAATCAGCGCTTTCATGCAGGTCTCGGAATCAGGACGGTGGCGGCCACCCGGCCATCGCGGTTCTGCAATTGCAAGCTGGCGCGGTCGCCGTAGAGGATGCGCAGCCGTTCGCGAACGTTGGCGAGACCCAAGTGGGTGGCTTCGGGCGCGGCTTCCGCCAGTTGCCCGGGGTTCTCGACTTCCACCACCAGCGCGCCGGGCTTCAGAACGGCGCGAATCTGGAGATCGCCGCCGGCGGGGAGCTTGGCCACGCCGTGCTTCAGCGCGTTCTCCACCAGGGTCTGCAAAAACATGGGCGGGATGAGAACCTTCCCGGCTTCCGGATCGATCGAAAACTGCACGCGCAGGCGATCTTCCAGACGAACGGATTCCAACGCCAGGTAATCGCCCACCACCTCCACCTCGGATTCGAGCGGCACGGTGTGCATCAGGTCGCGATGCAGATTGTAACGGAGGATGTTGGCGAGCCGCGTGATCATATCCTGGGCCACCGCGGGATTCTCAACCACCAGCCCCCGAATCGAGTTCAGGCAGTTGAACAGGAAGTGGGGATTGACCTGGGCTTCGAGCGCGCGCAACTCGGCTTCGCGGAGCGCCAGTTGCAGACGGATCTCCTTTTCCCGGTAGCGGCGCGGCCCGGTCAGCGCGACATAGAAGATGGTCCAAAGAATGGTGATGACCGTAATGTTCGCCCAGGCCGCCAGCGCCGTGACGAGGTGCAAGAAGACGCTGCTTGCGCCCTCGATCAGCCAGTTGATGGCAATAACCAGGAAGGTCTGTAGCGCCGAGACCATGGCGGCGGCGCCGAAGACCCGTGCATACATCCGCCCGGACGGCGCCGTCAGCCACTGCCGCCGGCGAATCTCGCGGCGAAACAGGTCGGTCACGGCAATGCTGTACAGGAAGAACAGAACCCAGCCGGCCACCAGGCCGAGCTGCCAGCCCCCCTGGCGGGCCGAGCTCCACGCCCCGATGGCGGAATAGCTGCCCCAACCGGCAACCTGGCAAGTCCAGTAACCAACCTTCGTCTTCATCGCACCGGTCCCGGTTTGGCAAGGCTGAGAAAGCGGTCCAGTTGACCGAACATCCAGTCCGGATCATCCCACATTATGAAGTGGCGCGCGGTGTCGGTGATCTGAATATCCACGCCGGCCAGCTTGGCGTACTGACGCCGGAGGTTGGCTTCGGTCCGCTGGCGGTCGGTGTACTGGCTATAGCCGATCCACGTGCCCAGGACCAGCGTGGGAACCTTGATGTTGGCGAGATCGTCACGCAGGTCGGCGGCGAAGAGCTCGCACATGGCGTCGGTGACGGCGGTGCGGTCGGACGCCAGGCCCCACGCGACGATGTGATCGAAATCGGAATCCTTGGTCACCATCATCCTGGTGGCCACGCCCGATTTGACGTAGCGCTCGTACATGTCCTGGGTTTGAGCGCCCATGTATTGGCGCATCTGAGCGACGTTCTCGCGGGCCTTGGCCGGGGTGATTTCGGGATCGGAGAGGCCGCTGAAGAAAGGGTAAGCGTCGACGATCACCAGCTTGCCTGGAAGGTTGGGGTACTTGGCGGCCAACGCCAGAGTCACAAAGCCGCCGAGGCTGTGACCGACAATCACCGGCTTTTCGAGCTTGTTCTTGCGGATGTAGTCCGCCAGGCCGTCGCGGACGCGGTCGAGCATGGGCGCGGGCACGCGGGGAACGCCGGCGAAACCGGCGACCGTGAGCACGTGGCATTGGAAGCGGCCCTGGTAATGGGCCACGGTGGTGTCCCAGGTCTCGCCGGAAGAGGAGAGGCCCGGGATGAGGATCATGGCTGGGCCATGGCCGGTGACTTTGACTTGGAATGCATCCTGGGCCAACAGGCCGCAGGTGAGAGTGAGAGAAAGCAGTAGAAGTTTCATACTGGAAGTGTGCCCTGGATTGGCTGGCCCGTGGCGCGAAAAGTGATGAGCGGTCAATTCGCGGGGTGAATTGGCTAGACTCAAAGCCATGGACCTGGCAATCCACGCAGACGATGTGCGCGCGGCCGCGGAGCGGATTCGTCCGCTGGCGCGGCGGACGCCGGTGTTTACTTCGGCGGGTTTCGACGCCGAGGCGGGCGTGCGCGTGTTCTTCAAGTGTGAGAACTTCCAGCGCGGCGGAGCGTTCAAGATTCGCGGCGCCTCGAACCTGATTCTGTCGCTGCCGGAGGAGGCGCTGGCGCGCGGGATCGTGACCTATTCCTCGGGAAACCATGCGCAGGCCGTGGCCATCGCGGCGCAGCACGTAGGGGCGCGGGCCACCATCGTCATGCCCGAGGATGCGCCGCGCTCGAAGATGGAAGCTACGCGTTCGCGGGGCGCCGCCATCGTCACTTACAACCGCTTCACGGATAGCCGGGAAGAGATTGCGTCGCGGATTTTGGCGGAGACGGGCGCCACGCTGGTACCGCCGTTCGACCACGCCATGATCATGGCCGGGCAAG
Organism: Bryobacteraceae bacterium; assembly: GCA_049590695.1. Lineage (GTDB taxonomy): Bacteria > Acidobacteriota > Terriglobia > Bryobacterales > Bryobacteraceae > Fen-178. The sequence goes on along the minus strand of JBAWDI010000009.1, from coordinate 5,536 downwards.
GCACCGCGGCGTTGGAGCTGCTGGAGGAAACCGGCCCGCTCGACGCTCTGATTGCGCCGGTGGGCGGCGGCGGGTTGCTTTCGGGATGCGCCACCATCGCCAAGGCCATCGACCCCGCCATGCGCGTGTTCGGCGCCGAGCCCGAAGGCGCCAACGACACCTTTCTTTCCATGCAAGCGGGCGAACTGGTGACGGTGGCGCATCCCGAGACCATCGCGGATGGGCTGCGCGCTCCCAGGCCGGGGCAATTGACTTTCCCGGTGATACACAAGCTGGTGGAGCGCGTGGTGCTGGTGAGCGACGGCGAGATCCGCGCGGCGGTGAAGTTCCTGCTGCTGCGCCTGAAGATACTGGTGGAACCGAGCGGCGCGGTGCCCGCCGCGGCCGTGCTCTTCCGCAAGCTGCCGGCCGGCATCCGCAGCATCGGCGTGGTGCTCTCCGGCGGGAACGTGGATTTCGAGGAGCTGGTGAAGTATTAGCGCTATTGATTCCGGTAACCATTCTTAATTAGATAGGATGGACTTTTGCGACTGGGCATCCACACCTCGACCGCCGGGTCTCTCGAAAACGCGGCGCTACATGCGGCGGAGTTGGGCGCCAACACGTTCCAGATCTTTTCCTCCAGCCCGCGCATGTGGCGCGCAGGGGCGCCCGACCCCGGCCAGGTCAAGCGGCTCAAGGCCGCGCGGCGGCGATTCGACCTCAACCCGCTGGTGATCCACGTCAGCTACCTGGTGAACCTCGCCTCGGCCGACCCCGCGATCCGCGCCAAATCCATCGCGGCGTTCCGTGGGGAATTGGAGCGGGCCGCCGCTATCGGCGCCGAGTACCTGGTGCTGCACCCCGGCAGTTATAGAGGACGCTCCGTGGAGGAAGGAATCGCGGATTTCGTCGCCGCGCTGCGGGACGCCGCCGCCGGGTTCCACTCCCGCGGCCTCACCGTGCTGCTCGAAAACACCGCCGGCGCAGGCTCGCACCTGGGCAGCCGCTTTGAGGAGCTGGCTTCCATCCGCGAACGGGCCGGAGCAGTCACCCGTCTCCCCATGGGCTATTGCCTGGATACCTGCCATCTGCTGGCCGCAGGCTTCGACATCGCCACGCCCGCCGGCCTGCGCGCCACCGTCGGCAGCGCCGAAAGGCTGCTCGGGATGGCGAACGTGCGTGTGTTTCACGTCAACGATTCCAAGGCTCCGCTGGGCTCGCACATCGATCGCCACGCCAATATCGGCGAAGGTCACATCCCGCTCGATGCGTTTCGCCGCATTCTGAAGCATCCCAAGCTGCGAGGGAAGCCGTTCATTCTGGAGACGCCCATCGACGAGCCGGGTGACGACCGGCGCAACCTCGACGCGCTGAAGCGGCTGGTGCTGGTAGGATGGGAATCTACCTCGCACTATGCCCGAAAAGCCCTACGACCATAAGCAGATCGAACTGAAGTGGCACGCGCGTTGGGAAAACGCCGATTTCTACAAGGCCGAGGAGAACTCCGCCAAGCCGAAATTCTACGTGCTCGAAATGCTGCCCTACCCCAGCGGCACGCTGCACATCGGGCACATCCGCAACTACTCCATCGGAGACGCGCTGGCCCGCTACAAGTGGATGCGCGGCTACAACGTGCAGCACCCCATGGGTTGGGACGCCTTCGGCCTGCCGGCGGAGAACGCCGCCATCGCCAACCAGCGGCCTCCGCGCGAATGGACGCTCGAAAACATCGCGGCCATGAAGAAGACCCATCGCCGCTTCGCTTTCAGCTACGACTGGGATCGAGAAGTCTCCACCTGCGAGCCCGAATACTACCGCTGGAACCAGTGGTTCTTCCTCAAAATGCTGGAGCGCGGCCTGGCATACCGCAAGAGAGCGCTGGTCAACTGGTGCCCGCGATGCGCCACGGTGCTGGCCAATGAGCAGGTGGTGGAGGGCTGCTGCTGGCGGCATGAAGAGACCCCCGTGGAGCAGCGCGCGCTGGAGCAATGGTTTCTCCGGATCACGAAATACGCCGACGAACTGCTGGACGATATGGCCCAACTGGAAGGCGGCTGGCCCGAGCGTGTCCTCACCATGCAGCGCAACTGGATCGGGCGCTCCTACGGCGCCGAGGCCGATTTCAAACTGGCCTCAACCGGCGAGCCGATCCGCGTTTTCACCACGCGCGTGGACACCATCTACGGCGCCACTTGCGTGATCCTGGCGCCCGAGCACCCGCTGAACGCGACGCTGCTCGACGCCGAGGGCAAAGCCCGCGCCAAGGCCATGGTGGACGCGCGCGCCGGCCGCGACCCCGGCGACATCGAGAAGGAAGGCTTCGCCACGGGGCATTTCGCCATTAACCCGTACAGCGGCGAGCAGGTCCCCGTGTGGATCGGCAATTTCGTGCTGATGGGCTACGGCACCGGCGCCATCATGGCCGTGCCCGCGCACGACGAACGCGATTTCGAATTCTGCCGGAAGTACGGCATCCTCATCCGCCCCGTGATTCGTCCGGCGGATGGCGCGCTCGCCGTGGAACCCGGGATGACGCAGGCGTTTGTCGAAGACGGCGTTGTCGAGAACTCGGGCGTTTGGTCCGGCCTGGCGAGCGAAGAAGCGCGCGTCCGGATGAGCGGCCACGCCGAGCGGAACGGCTTCGGCAAAGCGGCCGTCACCTACCGCATCAAGGATTGGGGCATCTCGCGCCAGCGCTACTGGGGCACGCCCATTCCGGTCATTCACTGCCCCGCGTGCGGGGTGGTGCCGGTTCCGGAAGGCCAGCTTCCAGTACTGCTGCCGGACCGCATCGAGATCACCGGCGCCGGCCGTTCGCCGCTCGAAAACGTGCCGGAGTTCGTCGACGTGGCATGTCCGCAGTGCGGCGGCGCGGCCCGGCGCGAGACCGATACCATGGACACCTTCATCGATTCGTCCTGGTATTTCTACCGCTACTGCGACGCGCACAACAGCGCCATGCCGTTCGACCCCGCCAAGATCGCGTATTGGTTTGAGATCGACCAATACATCGGCGGGGTGGAGCACGCCATCCTGCACCTGATCTACTCGCGCTTCTTCACCAAGATGATGCGCGATATCGGGCTGATCCAGAATAGCGAACCCGCGCGGCGCCTGTTCACACAGGGCATGGTGATCGCCGAAGGCGCCAAGATGTCGAAATCCAAAGGCAACGTGGTGGGCGCGGACCTGCTGGCCGAGAAATTCGGCACCGACACCAGCCGCATGTTCGTCCTGTTCGCCGCGCCCCCCGAAAAAGAAGTCGACTGGCGCGCCGAAGGCGCCGAAGGCCTTTACCGCTTCCTGGGCCGTGTCTACCGCTTCGCCACCCGGAATGTAATTGTAGGGCAGGCCCTGGGCCTGCCAACCCCGTCCGACAAAAAAGTCCTCCGCAAGCTCCACCAGACCCTCAAGAAGATCACGGAAGATTTCGAGACCCGCTGGCACTTCAACACGTGCATCGCCTCCATCATGGAGTTAGTCAACGTGCTGTACGCCGAGGAGGCGAATATCTCCCCCGCCGCCATGCCGGAGATCCTGGAGAAGCTGGCCCTGATGCTGGCGCCTTTCGCCCCCTACCTCTCGCAGGAGATCTGGGAAGAGCTAGGCAAGGACGGTCCGGTCTTTCGCCAGCCCTGGCCGCAGTTCGACGCCGAGCTTGCCAAAGAGGATCTGGCCGAGATCGTGGTGCAGGTAAACGGCAAGCTGCGGAGCCGCATACACGTCCCCTTCGGGACATCGAAGGAAGAGCTGGAATCGCTCGCGATGGCCGATGAAAAGGTGCAGCCCTACCTCACCGGCAAGCAGGTAGTCAAAGTAATCACCGTGCCGGATAGGCTGGTGAACGTGGCGGTGAAGTGAGCCATGGGCGCCGCGCGTGTGCAATCATTAACCATGGAGGCGCGATGACCGTTCACCTCAAGCCTGAGCTGGAAGCAATGGTCCAGGGCGACGTGGATCGCGGACCCTACCAGTCCGCCGACGAGTTCGTGGAGCGCGCCATCCAAATGCTCCACGAACAGGAAGACTGGTTGGCTCGCAATCGTGCCGAGATCGCCGAGCAGATCGAACATGGGTTTGCGCAAGCCGAGCGCGGCGAGTTGATCGACGGTGACGAGGTTTTCTCTCTTCTGCGCGGACGCCGATCGGCGCGGCGGAAACAAGGGTAGTGGCCGCCTGCCGGCTCACTCCGGATGCAGTCGCGGACCTCGACGACATTTGGCGGTTTATTGCATCGGACAATCGTGCGGCAGCCGATCGAGTCGAGGAAGCCATCTTTGCCGCCTGCGAAGCTCTGGCAAGGAACCCGCTTCAAGGCCACATCCGGCCCGATCTCACAAAGCTGCCAGTTCGGTTCTGGACGCTGCCGAGCCACCCCAACTATATGGTTGTCTACCGTCCGGAAACCAGCCCGCTCCAGGTCCTGCGCGTGCTGCATGGCAAGCGAAACATCAGGCGCATTCTGAATCGTTGACTGGGCGAGGTATTCGACCGGGCTTCATCCGCGGTCGATCCGTTCCCGTAGCTGGCCACTCCCCAGCCGCACTATCGTCTCCAGATGAAACGTCTGCGGAAACAAATCGACCAGCGTCATCTGCTCGACGCGGTACCCGGCCGACGTCAGCCCGGCGAGGTCGCGCGCCAGCGTAGCCGGGTCGCACGACACAATCGTCACGTGGCGCGGGCGCAGCTCGGCCAATCGCCGCACCACGGATTTGCCAAGACCGGCGCGAGGCGGATCGAGCAGCACGAAATCCGGCGCGCGCTCCAGTTTCTGTAGATACTCTTCCGCCGTCTGTCGTTCCGCCCGCAGGTTCGCCAGGCCGGCGCGCTCCGCGTTGAACTGCAAGTCTCGCGCCGCGCCCGAGCCCGATTCCACCGCCGTCACTTCCCGGAAAACCCGCGCCAGCGCCAGTGAAAACAACCCCACACCCGCGTACAAATCGAGCGCGGTATCGCCTTGCGCGCCTTCGAGCGCCACCTCCACCAGGCGATCCAACAGGAATCGGTTCACCTGGAAGAACGAATTGCGGCTCACGCGGAACCGTGCCTGATAATCCAGCGCGCCCTCGACCAAGCCCGGAATCTCCTCCGCGCACCAGTCGAAGAACCGCTTTGCTACCGGTTGATCCGTCGCCACCACGTTCAACTGCACCTGTTGCTCGTCGGTGAAGATCTCGAGCGAGCGCACGAACCTCGGCCAGCGCGAATCTCGAAGCATCCCGGCCAGCGCGTGGATCGCGTCGTTGATCTTGGGCGAAGCGATGGGGCAATGGCCCGTCTCGCACAGGCTGTGCGAACCGGCCTCGCGGTACCCGATTCGCCGGCCCTCGACATGAAGCTGCGCACGGTTGCGGTAACCCCACGGTTCGGCGGCGGCCGTCGCAATCTGCTCCGGCGGCTCCATCTTCCCCAGCCGCCGCAACTGGTCCACGAGGATGGCGCGCTTGGCGGAGAGCTGATATTCGTACGGCGCGTGCTGGTAATGGCAACCGCCGCAGCGGCCGAAGACCGGGCACGACGCGGCCACGCGTTCCGGCGCCGGCTCCAGCAC
>JBAWDI010000008.1:0-2588 GCA_049590695.1 Bryobacteraceae bacterium | reverse complement strand
CCACTGGCCGGAGGCGACGCGGCGGTGCGCGAGCCGTGGCGCGCGGCGCTGGGCTACGTGATCGACGCGCACTTCGAAGGCGTCCCGGAAAATCATGTGCGCGTGGTGCGGCGCATGATCGAAGCGGGCGTGAACACGGTGCCGACCTCTTCCTGCGGCCGATTGTTCGACGCCGTGGCGGCCATCATCGGCCTGCGAACGGTGGTCAACTTCGAGGCTCAGGCAGCCATCGAGCTGGAGATGATCGCCGAGGACGGCAACACGGCACGGTACCCGTTCGAGATCGAGGCCGGCCCGCTCTGGAAGCTGGATTTCCGCCCCATGATCGAGCGCATCGCGCGCGAGGCCGAGGAAGGCGCGCCGCGGCCCGCAATCTCGGCCAAGTTCCACAACACGCTAGCCGAGGCGATTGTCGAAACGTGCCGGCGCATCCGCGGCGAGACCAAGCTGGCAAGGGTTTGCCTGAGCGGCGGCACGTTTCAAAACATGCGGCTGCTGGCGCTCGCCGTGGCCGGCCTGCGCGGCGCCGGTTTCGACGTCTTTCTACATGCGAAGGTGCCCCCCAACGACGGCGGCATCGCTTTGGGTCAGGCAGCTATCGCCGCCGAGCTGATGAGGTAAGACATGTTGCTGGACCAACTGGAGAAATGGAAGAGCCGCTTTGGCCCGCCCGGCGACGGCCAATTGGAACGGTTGCTGGCCGCGGCAGCCGGGCGCCAATTCCGTGACGCCGCCAGCCTGATGCGCCTGCACGAGACGGCGCTTTTCTTACGCGCTTATCCACGCACTCCGGAGGTGGCGCGATTGGCGGACGCGATTCTCTTCTCATTCGCGGGCCGCGTCGCGGACCTTGCCGCCTTCGAGGCGCCGGAGATATCGGGCATCGCGGGCACGTCGCTCACGGCGGTGTTCAGTTGCGAAGTGGCGCGGCGCCTCGCGGCCCGCCATCCGCGCGACATTGAAATCGCCTGGGACCGTTACGATGGCATCGACCGGCTCGGCCCGGTACTCCGCCGCTTCCTGCCGCTGCTCGGAGAGGATTGGCCGGTGGAAGCGCACGTCCCCTATCGCCAGTGGATTTCGGCGGCGCGGCCGCGGGGGGAGTCCGACCTGGCGTGGCTGTTGGAGCGCCTGGCCGGGTCGCCGGAACTGTTTGACACGCTCGACCTGCCGCTCACCTGGCACATGGGCGACACGCGCACGTCGCGATCGCGCCTGCGCCTCGCCGGACGAAAGCTGTACTGCCACCGGGAACCGCTGCTGCGGCGCAGCGACGTTTCGCTGGCGCGGGAGCTCGATGGTCCGCCACTTCCCGTGCGGCGTCTCTCCCGGCCGGAGGCGCGCAAGATCCTGGATCTGATTCTCGACACCTCCGCCATGCGCTTCCGCGAGCTTTACGGCTTCAGTCACCCCGACGAGGACGGGGTTTATCATGCCGGCGCCGGCCGCGGCGTCGACATCTTCTTCTTCGGCGTGCCGCCCGCATGGCGTTTGCCGCTGCGCGCGTACCATGGCGGCATGTTCTTCAAGAACGGCGTGCCGGCCGGCTACGTGGAAGTGCTTTCGCTGTTCGAGCGCGCCGAAGTCGGCTTCAACCTCTACTACACCTTTCGCGAAGGCGAATCCGCGTGGCTGTATGCGCGGCTCCTGCGCCTGTTCCGCCAGGTTCTGGGCGTGACCTGCTTCTCGGTAGATCCCTACCAGATCGGTCTGGAGAATCCCGAAGCCGTGGATTCCGGGGCCTTCTGGTTCTATCGCAAGCTGGGGTTCCGTCCAGTCGATCCGAAAGTCGCCGCACTGATGGAACGCGAAGAGAGCCGCATGAAGAAGACGCCGGGCTACCGCAGTTCCAAGCGGACCCTGGAGAAGCTGGCCGAAGGTTACATCCTGTTCGAAGCCCCTTCCGCCGAGAAGGGCGCATGGGACCAGTTCCGCGTGCGCAACCTCTGCCTGGCCGCCCCATCCTCCAGCGGCCTGGCGCAGGTTCTCAGCCTGATCCCGGACCTGGGGCGCTGGACCGCGGAAGAGACAGCCGCCGCGGCGCGGATCGTCCGGGCCAAACAGAGCGCGAGTGAAGCGCGCTACTTACGGCTGATGCAGCGCCATCCCCGTCTGCGCGCCGCATTTCTGGCGCTGGGATCGGGGTAAGCGGGTTATTTCCACTCCCAGGTCTTGGTCTGCGTGCCGCCTTGCGGGTCGACTTCGAATTCGAACACGCCGGGGGCCGTGTTCAACCGAGCCAGTTTCTGCGACGCCGTCCGGAAGTACAGAATTCCGCGATAGCTCACGGCCCCGCGTTCCTTGAACTTCCCCAGCCCCGAACCCTTCCAGGCGACCATCTCGCCGTCCTGGGTGAAGATGGCCCCTTCGCCCTCTCCATAGATAGTCCCATCGGGCCGGACCGTGGAAGTGTAGGTCCCAAACCCAGTCGTATCCACCCCCAGTATCTTGCCGCTGTCCTCGAACGACACCTCCACCGTGGGCGGTTCCGTCGACAGCACGCGTCTCACGATTCTTTTGCCCCGGGTCTCGCTGAGCATCTCTCCGAGCATTGTGCACCTTCCTGTTTGAAGTGTAAAGCCCAAATT
>JBAWDI010000007.1:0-6731 GCA_049590695.1 Bryobacteraceae bacterium | reverse complement strand
GCCCAGCAGGATGCGCCCGCCATCCACCTGGCTGAGCACTTCCGGCGGCCACTCGGCGGCCAGCGCAACAGCCAGCCGCTCGCGCGGGTTCCCGGTCTGCTCCTTCGCCAGGCGGACCCACTCTTCGAAGAGTTGCTGGAACGAGAGAGCATTGCCGGGGAGTGTCCGGTTGAATAGCGCCAGCATGTCCGTGATCCGCGCGGCGCGGAAGGGTTGCTCTTTGAGTTTGGCGGTGTCCTTCTCGCCGAGCACGTGCTTGCCGAAGAACGCGTACATGCCTTCGCGGTTCGCCTGGTTGTAGTTGTGGGGTGCGTCGAGCAGCATGGCTTCCACGTCCTCCCCCTTGCCATAGAGATCGTAAATGGCGCGGACGGCGGGGTACTCCTCGCGCAGCATGTTGCGGGTCCAATCGCCCGTGGCGGCCGCCATGAACATGGGGCGCGGCGCCATCATGGCGGCGAACTCCACGTTGTTGGTATCGAGTCGCAGGCCGGGCGCGTTCTCGCACACGCCGCCGCCCTGCATCGTGAACGAGACCATGTTGGCGGGAGCGGAGAACCGGACGCGGTCGTCGACGGCGGTGAGCGTGTACGTCTGCGTGCCACCGCCGGAAGCTCCCGTGGCGCCGATCATCTTGGGGTTGACGCCCGGCAACGACTCCAGGAAATCGACTACGCGGATTCCGTTCCACAACTGGAGCCCGAACGAGCCGAAGCCCCAAAGCTGCTCCACGGGTTTCTCGCCGAAATCGTGCGGCGTCTGGATGCTGTCGTTGTAGCCCACCATGTCATAGGCCAGCACCACATAGCCCTGCCGCGCGAGGTTGATGGCGCGGGCGGGCACGGAACAAATGGCGGTGTCCTCCAACCGCCCGTTGGTCCAGTGGCCGTGGGGCGTGAGCACGGCGGGGAACCCCTGGGGTGGCGCGGCCTTCAGCGGGCGGTATAGATTGCCGCCGAGATAGTAGCCGGGGAGGGTTTCGAGCAGCACCTTCTCGATGGAGTAGTCTTGATACTCGACGCGCCCGAAGATCTGCGGGTGAAGGTCGTTTTTCGGGAACAGGGGCAACAGCCCGGCAGCCGAGAGAATCTGCCGCCGCAGGAATTCCTTGCGGCTCTGCCACTCGGCGAGTGTCTTGTAGGTCCTGGCAGTGAAGTGCGTGTCCGTGTTGGGGAGGTTGACGTTGCGCGCGTCCTGCGCCGGGATTTGCCCTTGCGCGGCGAGGCAGGCGGAGACGATGGCGAGAAAGAGGCGCATGGTTATACGGTAGTACGGGTTGCCTGAATCTGGAAGCGGACGCTATCACAGGTTAACCTATACATACACGTCGGAGGCGCGTAGAATGCGGCTGATGGGACTTCGATCTTGATGAACCCTGTGTCCGCGCCGGTTTCCCACGGTGAGCCCCATCGCGGCCGCCCACGTAGGCTCGTCCTCCTGTTGGGCGCGGCCGCCGGCCTGTATGCCGCCGACCCCAAACCCGTTCCTTCCCCCTCCGGCACGACGCTGGTGCAGCTCGTCGGCGCGATTCGCGCAAAGGCCAGGACTCTCGAAAACGGCGCGGGCATGAAAACGGGCTTCCAGTCCTTCACCTTCGCCTTCAAACTCCAGCCCGATACCGTCAGTTTCTCCGACTACGCCGTCGCGCGCCTGCTGTTTGAGGCTACCAGGGACGCGGGATTCTGGAACCTCCATTGGGCTGTCACCAACCTCCCACCGAATTCAGACAACATCTGGCTTCAATGGAAGACCGTCAACGCGCCCTCCCCATTGGCACCCACAGCCACGGCGGAATGCGATGAACTCTCGGCCCTTTATGCATTCCTGGCCGGACGCGCCGGCATTCGGGGCATCGGCCTGTTCTGGCCGGCCGCAAATCACACCGTCGCAGTCTGGGTGCTACATCAGCCGACGGGTCCTGTCCGCGTGGTCGTACCCACCACTCAGATCTTCCTTGATGAAACCGATTTTTGGGGTACAAAGAAATTCGACCCCTGGCGTCAGAAGGCCATTTACGAATACACCCGTCGCGACGTGCCGGACACCTTCGAGCTTCCCCAGCCGCTCTTCGCTTTCTTCCTGCAGCAAGTGGACAAATACGCAGGCGCCTCGGACGCCGCGCTGCAACTGCTGAGATACTTCCGGGAAGGCGTTTTTCTGAAAGGTTGGACGCCCGAGGCCGCGGCGAGCGAAGCGCTCAGAGTACGGCGAGGGCGTGGTTCCGGCACACCCGAGGACCTGGCAGCCTTCCAGAATTTCGCGCAAGACATGCATTCCGAACCTCCTCGCCGCTGACCCAGGCGGCCACCGCGACATCGCTCCAATCCTGGCCGGTGAGCGAACAGCGCCTCGCGAGCGCCGCAACTCGCCGGCGGGTTGCCCGGGGTTACACGATGTACTGCCGCACGAAGTTGGGGTAGCCTCGCGGGCCGCTCTCTTTGCTCCAACGGTCGACGGACTTGCGGATGCGTCTGAGGCAGGCGGCCATCTCGGCGGCGGTTATGTTCTGCACAGGGGGATCGTCCTTGGCCGGGACAGGTCCGCGCGGCCGTCCCAGCCGCTACTCGCATACGGTCCGGACGGCATCGAAGACGACCCGCGTCCGATCCGTCATTTGCGCCCGTGGCGGCGTGCGCCCTTCTTCTTCCGATTCATACTGCCGCGCGAGTGCGTTCACGGCCTCGCGGACGTTCAAGTCCAGGATGGCAGGGTCGCGGCGGAACTCATCGACGATTGCGAATTCGATGTTCTGAAGAACGTCGAAATATTGGTTTTCGTCAAATCCCATAGAGACCCGCCTTCAGTCCGAGACAATCACGGCTCCCGCGCCTTGGATCTGGTAGATCACGGTTCCGGTCCGGATGGAGGCGGGGTCGAACTTCCTGCCGGAATCCTTGGCTTCCTCGCGGGCGCGGTCGATGGCCTGCTCGCGGGTGAGGTCCTCTTTGGTGAAAACGCCCTCGGCGGTGACGGTCCGGCCGGCACCGTCTTTGGGGAAGACGATTTCGCCGTCGTTCACCTTCCCGCGGATCTTGTTGCCCTGCGCGTCGGCGACATGGATTCAACAGCCCATCATCTGGCGGACTTCGGTGATATTGCCTTTCACCTGGACGGTCTTACCCACGTAATCGGCGGGTTTGGCGAGCAATGCCGCGATGGCCACCGCTTGCTTCGCGGTGAGCGGCTTGCCCAGTTTCGTATCGGCGGCCGCCAGCAGGGTGGAGGCGGCCAGCAAGACGATCGTCAGAGTGCGCATATGGTGATTATAGCGGGTGGATGGCGTCCGCTTTTACGGCGCCGGCTCCACGTGCACCAGCACGTCGGCTACCCAGTCCAGTTGCTCCCGAATCCGAAACCGCACATTGTTGGCGATCTCGTGCGATTGCCGCACGGTCATCTCGGGGTCCACTTCCAGGTGCAGGTCCACGTGATAGCGTAGGCCGGTCTTGCGCGCATAGCATTTCTCCACGCCGCGCACGCCGGGCACCGTGGACGCCACCGCCCGGATCTGCTTCATGAGCCCCTCATCCGGCATGGTGTCCATAAGCTGCAGGGCGGTTTCCCGCGCCACGCGCACGCCCACGGACACTACGATCAGGCCGACGACGAAGCCGCCGTAGCGGTCCGCATTGAAAAAGCGCAACGGATCGGAGAGCGTCAGGCCCACGGCGATCAGCGCCGCCGCGGCGGAAACCGTATCCATGGCGTCGTTCCAGGCGTCGGCGGTGAGCGCGTCGCTGCGGAGCTTCCGCCCGTAATGGAATTTGACCGAGGCTAGAGCCACTTTGGCCAGCAGGGAGGCGACCAGCGGCCACACCACGTAGGCGGCCAGCGGCAGGCGCGGCTGGCCCAGGCGGCGCAGCGAATCATAGGAGATCAGCGCGCCGGCGGCGGTGAGCGCCAGGCCGATCAACAGGCCGGTGAGGGTTTCCGCGCGGCCGTGGCCATAGGGGTGGTTCTCGTCGGCGGGCCGGGCGGCCAGCGTCAACCCGAGCAGCACAAAGCCGGAAGCGAACACGTCGCCCGCCGATTCCAGCCCATCCGCCACCACGGCGGTGGAATGACCGTAGACGCCAGCGACGATCTTGATAACGGCGAGCGAGCCGCTGACCATCATCCCGGCAATGGCGACTCGTTGGCCGATGTGCATGTTGTTCGTCAGGCCCGCGCGGGGTCCGTCTTTTCGGTGTCGCACCCCAACTCGGCGAAGGCCGCGCGGGCTTTCCCGGTGTCGAACTTGCCGTCGCGCGCCAGCCGCGAGAGCGCCGCGGCGGCGATCGACTCGGCATCGATCTCGAAGTGCTTCCGCAGGTGCTCGCGGTTGTCGCTGCGGCCAAAGCCGTCCGTGCCCAGCGTCACCATGCGGCCGGGCAGCCAGGGGGCCACCTGGTCGGCTACCACTTTCATGTAATCGGTGGCGGCGACCACCGGGCCATCGGCGCCTTTCAAGGCCTCGACGATGTAAGGCTTCCGGGCCGGCTGGTCTGGATGCAGACGGTTCCACCGGTCCACGCCGAGGGCCTCGCGCCGCAGCTCGTTGTAGCTGGTCACGCTCCACACATCCGCCGCAACGCCGTACTGTTCGGCGAGGATCCGCTGCGCGCGCAGCGCTTCGTTCAAGATGGGGCCGCTGCCGAAGAGCTGCACCTGCGCCCCGCCGGGCCCAGAGGGCACCCCAGCCGCCTGGTAGCGATAGATGCCCTTGAGCACGCCCGCCGGGTCGAGGCCCTGGGGCATGGGCGGCATGGGGTAATTCTCGTTGTATAAGGTGAGGTAGTAGAAGCGGTCCTCCCGCTCCTGGTACATGCGCCGGACGCCATCCTGCACGATGATGGCGATCTCATAGGCGTAGGCCGGGTCGTAAGTTGTGCAGGTGGGCACAATGCTCGAGAGCAGGATGCTCTGGCCATCCTGGTGCTGCAAGCCTTCGCCGGCCAGGGTGGTGCGGCCGGCGGTTCCTCCGCACAGGAAGCCTTTGCCGCGCGAGTCGGCGAATGCCCATATCAGGTCGCCCACGCGCTGGAACCCGAACATCGAGTAATAGATGAAGAACGGGGCCATGGCCACGCCGTAGTTCGCATAGGCCGTGCCCGCGGCCGTGAAGGAAGCCATGGAACCGGCTTCGGTGATGCCCTCTTCGAGAATCTGGCCGTCCTTGGATTCCTTGTAGTAGAGGAACATTTCGGCGTCGTGCGGCTTGTAGAGCTGTCCCTGGCTGGCATAGATGCCGAATTGGCGGAATAGCGATTCCATGCCGAACGTGCGCGCCTCGTCGGGAATAATCGGCACCACGCGATGGCCCATTTGCGGGTGCTTCATGAGCAGCGTCAGGACGCGAACGAAGGCCATGGTGCTCGATACCTCGCGCCCCGACGATCCTTCGAGCGATTCCTTCAGGTAATCGAGCGGCGGAGCTTCGACGCCCGCGGCCACCGCGACGCGGTGCGGCATGTATCCACCCAGCCGGCGGCGCTGCTCGTGCAGGTAGGCCATTTCCGGGCTGTCCGAGGGCGGCCGGTAGAAATCGGCATGGCGGGCGGCCTCGTCGGGAATAGGAATCTCAAAGCGCGACCGGAAGTGCTCCAGCTCCTGCTCGTTGAGTTTCTTCTGCTGGTGGGTGATGTTGCGGCCCTCGCCCGCCTCGCCCAGCCCGTAGCCCTTGATGGTGTGGGCCAGGATCACGGTGGGGCGGTCTTTGGTTTCCACGGCCGCCTTGTAGGCGTTGTAGACCTTGCGCGGATCGTGTCCGCCGCGCCGCAGTTTCATCAAGTCGTTGTCGCTGAGGTGCGCCACCAGGTCCAGCAGCTCGGGGTACTTGCCGAAGAAGTTTTTGCGAATGTAGGCGCCGTCCTTGGTGACGTAGGTCTGGTACTCGCCGTCCACCGCTTCACCCATGCGCTTTTGGAGCAGGCCGGTATGGTCGCGGGCCAGCAGCGCGTCCCAATCTTCGCCCCAGATCACCTTGATGACGTTCCAGCCCGCGCCGCGGAAGGCGGCTTCCAGCTCCTGAATCACCTTGCCGTTGCCGCGCACCGGCCCGTCCAGCCGCTGCAAGTTGCAGTTGATGACGAAGGTGAGGTTGTCCAGCTTTTCGCGCGCGGCCAAAGTCAGCGAGCCCATGGATTCCGGCTCGTCCATTTCGCCATCGCCCAGGAAGCCCCAGACTCTCCGCGGCGTGGGCGGAATGAGGCCGCGGTTTTCCAGGTACCGCATGAAGCGCGCCTGGTAGATGGCGTTGATGGGCCCCAGTCCCATCGACACCGTGGGGAAGCGCCAGAAATCCGGCATCAGCCAGGGGTGCGGATAGGAAGCGAGGCCCGGGTGCTCGCGCAGCTCGTGCCGGAAATTCGCGAGGTGCTCTGCGCTCAGGCGGCCTTCGAGAAATGCGCGCGCGTAGACCCCCGGCGAGGCATGCCCCTGGAAGTAGACCAGGTCGCCCGGCTGGCCGTCGTAGGATGCATGGAAGAAATGGTTGAACCCCACTTCGAGCAGCGTGGCGAGGGAGGCGTAGGTGGAGATGTGGCCGCCGATGCCCGCATCGTACTTGTTCTGCCTCACCACCATGGCTATGGCGTTCCACCGCACCAGGCTCTTGATGCGGCGCTCCATGGCGCGATCGCCCGGGTATGGCACTTCGTCTTCGGGGCGAATGGTATTGATGTAGGGCGTGTTCAGATGAATGGGCAGGTCGGCGCCTTCAGTCCGCGCCCGCCCGGTAAGCTGTTCCAACA
>JBAWDI010000006.1:0-17726 GCA_049590695.1 Bryobacteraceae bacterium | reverse complement strand
GTCGGGGCCGGGCGCGAACGGCCGGGCGGTCACCGCCGTGTCCGCCAGTCTCCCGTGCACGTGCAAGGCGGGCCGGGCTGTTCGTGGCCCGCGCCGCCACCCGCGCGTGCACCACGGGCTCAGCGCCGTGCGGTGCCGGCTTCACCTACTCAGCGGCAGTTTCCATTGCCGCCTGTGCAGGAGCAGGGGCCGTCTTCTTCGGCGCTGTCTTCGCTGCCGCCGCTTTCTTGACAAGCGCTGTCTTCTTAGCCGCCGTTGCGGATGAAGCCTTTGCCACCGCCTTCTTGCCAGCGGCTCTTTTCCGAACAGCTTTCTCCTGTTGCACCTTGGCCGCTCTGACCCTTGCCCACCGCTTCTTGGTGGCGGCGATGATTGCCTTCCTGCCAGCCGCACTGAGCTTCCATTTGGGTTTTGAGGGTTCCGGTGTGGCTTTTAATGGTGGCTTAGAATGCTTCACCAGAGGATTCTTCGCCGTCCCGGAGGATGCTTGCAAACTCACAGCCTCCTTCGCCCGAGTGACAGCAGCCTTCGCATCTTGAAGCACTTCTCGTATGTGGGACGCACTTGAAAACCGCTCCGTCACATCCGACATCGACGCCTCAATCTTGGCTAGGCGCTTGAGAGCCTTATTCGCTTTCATGACCACTCCCCTCAGTCAGAATACGACGTTTCACGCTTGCATTCGACAGCGCATTCGGAAAGTGGGCGCCCACCATCCCCTTCGGCCTTCCCGCTGTTCCGCAAGATGGCCGTGCGCGAGGTCCGCAACGTCCTGACGGAAGACCACCCGGACGTGGAGGCCGACTTCCGGTCCAGCAACGCCATCGCGTTTAACCGCCGAACAGTGGAAGCAGCTCAAAGCCATGCGCGCCGCGCTTCCCGAGGCCACCATTACGCCGAAGCTGCACGAGGGGACCTTGGGACTGCGCCGACGTGCCGTGGGGCGTGGTGACGCGCTACGACGCCATCGCGGTGGTGCAGTTCGGGCCGTTCGAGCGGCGGCGCGAGGATGCGCCTGAGCCTCCCGCGCCGGCTTCTCTCGCTTAGCGCCGCGCGGGCCCCGGCGGCGCCGCTTGTGGCCTGCGTCACGGCCCAAACTCGCGTCGGCCGTCCGGACTCTTGAAACGTGCGCATGGACTACAGTAGGCGCCCACCGAGCTCTTGCCGGAGCGCAGGTTAGCTAACTTGACGCGCTGAGAGCACATCCCGCGCAGTCGTCCAACGAATACCGGAATAGCGATCGTTGTCGAGCGGCTCCAGCTTTGCCCGGCCGTCGAACATGTCACGCCGGTACTGCATGCCCTGCCATGCCGGGTAAAGTTCCTGCTCTCCTGGAGCGACCGTGCGCGCGACCTTGATAAGCGTGCCGAGCATTCCCAGACCTCCAGCGCGGAACAGGCGGAACTCCTTTCCGGTCACCTCACTTATGACCGCCGTCAGTTCCCGGGCGCTGAGTCGATCGCCAGCAATTCGTAGAAAGCGAGGGGTGGACGGATCAAGGGCCGCTCTCGCCGTGAATCCGGCCGTGTCGTCCATCGTCGTGAAGTCCATGCGCTGGTCCGCGTCGCCCCAATAGAGGACGCGCTTCAGTTTGAAGAGAATGAGCGGCATCTGACCGGTCAGCATATCGGCAAACGCCCCGTTGAAGATCGTGGTCGCTGAAATCGAAGTCCGATCGAGGCGCTTGTGGAAGTCTCGGCGCAGATCTGCTGCAGCTTCTTCGGCTCGGCGCATGACAGGAAGCCGTTGTCCAAGGTTTCGTAGGCGATCCCCTTCCTCTCCAACCGACGCTTGGCCCATTCGTGCCCGTTCAAGCATAACTTGGTCCCCCAAGGCGCATAGCTGCACACCTTGCGGAACAACGGGCCGAAATCGGCATCGTCAATGTAGAAGTAGTAGTGGTTCACGCAGACGGTTTTGTGGCGCGTGAACTCGAACCGCCCGTCGATCTTCTTGCCTTGGAACGCTCGCGCCTTCTCCTGCGCCACGCCGATGAATACGATCCCGTCGCGGACGCCACGCTGCCGCCGAATCCGATTGGCGACATCGTCCTTCCGTTCCTTGTGGCCGACTTAGGCCACCAGCAGAATCCGCTCCTGCCTGGTATCACCCCCACCTTGGCGCTGGCATTGCACTGGTGTGCCGGCTCCGGACGGCTCATCAGCCACGGCGCTTACCCGGGGATCGGAGCAAGTGGTATTCCGTACAAAGTCATCCAACTGTCCTATCCGGCTCACGCGCTGTAAACGGGGAAGTACCGTAAGGCGTGGAATGGGTCAGTCAAATGCTGGCGACATTATTAGAACGTTGATCCCGTGGCTTGGACGCCCTGTGCATGTCATGGCATCGCACTACAGTTCGGAGTGGCCGTGGTGTAGGTGACACATCCGGAGCATAGACTCCCTGGAGGACACGTACCATTCGAGGTTGCGTTACCTATCCAGTACATCGCGGAAGATGGTATCGTGTCGGGATGGTGTGAAAACCCTTGCACCATATGCGTAGATCCGGTAAGGGCACCGGTATCGTTCATATTATCGATCCCCTGACTGGGATCGCAATTCGGCGTAAAGAACAGGGAACCTTGTACAGCGACGGGTACCGGTGTTGACAGTGTAAAATCTATCCCCTGAAAGTTACCCGTGTAGCCATAGAGAGTCAAAGTGGCCCAGCAGGCTCCGTACCAGGTGACCGAAACGCCATTCACGGAAGTGACGGTCACGGTGGCGGTGGCAGGCCCGAAATTCGGTGTGCTGGCCGTGATGGTGGCCGAACCCACCGCTACACCGGTCACCGGCACGGTGATGCCGGCCCAGCCTGTCAAGGAAGTCACGGTGGCGGGCACGGTGGCCACGCTCGTGTTACTGGAACTCAGGCTTACTGTGATCCCGCTGGCCGGCGCAGGCGCCAGGTTCAACGTCAAATTCTGCGTAGAACCGGCGATGATCGTCAGGCCGAACACCGGCGAGAAGAAGCTGCTCCCTTCGCTCGCGGTTACCAGGACTTGGGCGCTGCCTGGCGTGAAACCCGGCGCCGATGCAGTGATGCTCGCCGATCCGAGCTTGATGCCGTTGACTTGCGGCTGCGTGGTCGACAACGTATTCCTGGCCGCGATGAAAACACTGGGTGTCACGGTCGCCGTCGAGGTGTCGCTGCTGGCCAGCGAAACAGTCACGCCGCCAGCCGGCGCCGGCGCCGACAAAGTGACCTGGAGCGCTACGGACTGATTCAGCCCCACCGTCGCGCTGGCCGGCAGTAGGATGGCCCCCGACGCCGCTTGGGTGACCGTCACGCTGGCGGTTGCGCTGGCAATGTTCGTTGCGCTTGCCGTGATCGCGACCGATCCCGCGGCCACTCCCGTCACCGGCACGGACACGGTGGTGGTGCCCGTCCCGAAGCTCACCATCGCCGGCACCGTGGCCACGGTCACATCACTAGAGCTGAGGCTGACGACCAGCCCGGCCGGAGCGGGCGCTGACAGATTCAGAGTGAGGTTCTGTGTCGCGATCCCGTTGATCGTCAGGCTTCCCGGTGAAAAGCTCATCGTCGTGGTTGTGGTTGTACCGCCCCCCGTCACCAGCACCTGTCCGCTAGCCGTTGCGTACCCGGGCGCGGAGGCCGTAATAGTAGCCGATCCGGCGCTATTGCCGGTCACTGCCGGCGCCACGCGCGGGGCGCTCGTCGCGCCTTCCGGAATGGAGAAGTCCGGGGGCCACACCATCGCGATCGAGGAATTGCTACTAGCCAGCGTGATGGGCACGCCGCCCGCGGGCGCAGAGGTTCCCAATGCCACCGGGAAATTGACCGTATCGCCCGGCGCCAAAGTGACATTCCCGGGTAGGATTATCCCCCCCGACGCCGGTTGTGTGACGGTCACACTGGCGGTTGCGCTGGCAATGTTCGTTGCGCTAGCCGTGATCGTGACCGATCCCGCCGACACGCCCGTGACCGGCACGGACACGGTGGCCATGCCCGTCCCGAAGCTCACCGTCGCCGGCACCGTGGCCACAGTCGCGGAACTAGAGTTGAGGCTGACGACCAGCCCGGCCGGAGCGGGCGCTGACAGATTCAGCGTGAGGTTCTGTGTCGCGGACCCGTTGATCGTCAGGCTTCCCGGCCAGAAGCTCATCGTCGTGGCTGTAGTCCCGCCCGACGTCACCAGCACCTGTCCGTGGGCCGTTGCGTACCCGGGCGCGGAGACCGTAATAATAGCCGATCCGGCGCTATTGCCGGTCACTGTCGGCGCCACGCGCGGGGCGCTCGTCGCGCCTTCCGGAATGAAGAAGTTCGAGGGCCACGCGATGGCGATCGAGGAATTGCTACTAGCCAGCGTGATGGGCACGCCGCCCGCGGGCGCAGCGGTTCCTAACGTCACTGGGAAACTCAGCGTATCGCCCGGCGTCACCGTTACATTCGCGGGTAGGAGTATCCCCGCGGTCTGGAGGGTCCATTGCAGTTGGGAAAAATCGGCGGGGACATTGTCATCGATTTGTAGCGTGAACGTGTTGCTGCTGGTCACCTGACTGTTGGCCGGCACGGGCGCGAATTGGAGGGTATCTTGTCCCGCCGCCACTTGGACAATTGATGGATTCAGACTCGTCACTATGGCCGTCACCGCTTGCAGCGCCGTCCCGGTGTTCACGAGATCCGCACGGTATGTGACGTTCAGCGTTCTTTGGATCGTCTGAGCGCTCACGAGTTGGTAGTTCGTAATCGACAGGCCTTGCCCTTGTCCGAACGCCGCCGAACAGACCAGAATCGAGAGCGAGACTAGTCGAGCGCACGACGTCAGCGCTGGCAGGCTGCCATCGGGCTGTACGGAAGAGAGCAAAAGCGCACCACGTTCCATAGATCACTCCTTTACGATGAATACTGTTTGTACCACGTGTCTTATGCGCAGGAGCCGCTCGATGACAATCACTACGCCGCCTCTAGGCTCTATCGCCAGGGCTGGACCATTTGAAATGAATGACTTCCCAGTCCACATGGCCAGCATCTCCGCATGCAGATTTATCGTCCCGGCTGCGTCAGTGATGAATGACATGCGCCTTGATCGATCATAGGACTCATAGTACCTCAGTTCTAGTAATAAATCGTTAACGGAGTAATGTTCTATTTGGTTAAGGGAGCCAACGGGGCGTTTGCGGGCTACAAGCTGAAGTTGGGAAAGAACTCACTGTCTGGGTTGCCATTTTAGGCTCTATGCAGGAACCTGTAAGGCCCCCAGTTTTGTTGGGATTTCGGTCTTCGCGGTATTCCCGGCCGCCCCCCCAGGATGCCGGAGAGGTTTTGATGCGGCGATAGAGGTCGGGGCGGTGTCGAAGCACCAGGCGCTCCAACGGAAAGGCCAGAATCGCAGGTATCCGCCACGAACGCGCGGTACCGTGCCCTGTACGTTCTTCCTCGGGTTCTGTCGTTAACCGCAATCCCCGTAAACGTCACCAGAAAGGAGTACCAACCGTGTTCCGAACCGTCGCTCTTCCCCTGGCCGTCCTCGCGCTCGCCGCCTGCACGCGGGCCGCCTCGCCGTTAGGCTCCATCTCCAGCGCCCAGCCGTTCGATCTGAATGGCTCCAGCGTCCCGGTAGCGGGCGTCCCCGCGTGGCCAGTCACCGCCGGAGACGTCGTTGCGACCCATTCCGCTCCCGCCACTATCGAGTTCCTTGACGGAAGCCGCGTCATCCTGGCGGAGGACTCGAAAGCCAGCATCGCGGCCAAAGCCGGCAAGTCCGTGCTTCGTTTCCCGCAAGGACCCGGAGAATACAGCCTTGCCGCCCACCCCTCCTTGTCCATTTTTGTGCGCGACAAGCAGACGGCTGTCAAATCCACAAACGGCCGGTTCGTCCCTGCCTGCGCCGGTGGCGGGGGCGGTGACAACCATAAGCCGCCTGACCATCACCCTCCTCAACCGCCTAAGCCACCTAGTCCCTCTCCGGATGTGGTCTCGGAGCATTCGAATCCTGCTTCCCGCGATTCCAGATAGTCGCGCCCATGAACACCATCGACCTCGCCCACAACGATTACCCGCAGTACCTCGCCGAACTCGGCGCTCCCGCTTCCCTGGCTGCCTTGCTGTTCATGCTCGGAGTCTTCCGGCGCGCCGTCAGGCCGGGAATGGACGAGCCGTCGAATGATCGTCGCTACGTGGCTCTGGCGTGCGCGGGATGGTTTACGGCCATCATGTTGCACAGCTTCGTGGATTTCAACCTGTATATTCCAGCGGATGTTCACCTCTGGGACGGAATAGCTTTTCCCAGGCAACCTGCTGTGTGTTATCCCGCGCCCAGGCTTCGCTGCCAACGAAGGCTGCGCCGGGCCGGAAGGGGCGCTTTCGAATCGAGACCCGCTCGCCGGCTTCGCGCGCTCAGCGCCGGCGTTCGTGCCTGCGGCAGTATCGGTTGGAGTTTGACGGCGGCGGCCGCATCAGTCCGCAGCCGCCAATAAGGGCTGGCGATCGTCAGGAAACCCGACCCGGATACTGCGCAGGAACGTTTCATCCTCAGGGTCGTGTGCGGATGTCAACCCACCGATTTCAGGTGGGAGGGAATACACGGGAATGAAGCCATGATACGAAGGGGCGCTATCCGTCTGCGAGGAGAGTCACGCCAACACTGCGCAGGAATCTCGTGTCGTCAGGCCCGAAGGCAGACTGGCCGCGCTGTTCGACATGCTGGACATCCTCTTGTTGAGGGCAGTGCCGCCAGCAATCGGAGAGTAACTTGACCACATACACAACTCGTTTGCACCCCGAACACCGCCAGTGTAGGACCAGCTCATGGCCGGCAGTGAAGCCGATGTCCTTGATTCGATTGGCGCGCCGCCCACATTCGCAGCTTAATGAAACCCTCCGATACTTCATTGCCCGGATGGTCCTCCCGAGACATTTATAGCTCTGGGAACCCCGTCGATAACAGTACTGATCGTACTCGGCGGGTACTCACCACCGTGGGCACGCAGGGCTATCTTTTGGGAAGCGGTACTCTCCTCGCCGGCCAACGGAGCTGCCGAGGGCAGTTTCGCCGTTGGTAAGCGGTCACGCCGTGTCCACCAGACTCCCGGGCGCGGGCGAAGCGGGCTGGGGCGGCGCTGCTCGTGGTCTTCGCCGCCGCCCGCGTGATCGCATGGCGATGGCTGAGATCCGAGACAGCGGCCCACCGTTCGACTGCGTGGCGTTCTGTGGGGCGATTCAGAGGATGCTCAATCGGGCGTTTCCCGAGGGATCCTTTTTCGACGTTTCCCAAAAAACACCGCAGAAAGCCGCAGATCCGGTGGCCACCGGAGGCAGTGCCCATTTCGCCGAAACGGTCCATCTCGTGTTCGGAGCCCGCAGCGTCGATACTGTCGAATCAACAATTTAGCCGCAGTATTGCCCATTACAGTGGAAAACCTCGCGTGCGGTTGTACGTGGAATCAGCAACTTGCAGGCTGGTTCCTGCGTCAAAATGCTCAGAATAACCATAGTGAGCAATATAGCCCGAAAATCCGCCGCCCCCCAGCTCGTTCCCAAGACCGGATCCCAGCCGCCTCGGGCTGACCCAGTCGATCAAGCCCGGGTTGGATAGAACAGAGAATCGCCATCCAGAATAGCCTCGACCATCGCACGAACTGGTTCGTCCAACAAATTCGTTGCGTAACCGGCGTATCAAATCGTGACCTTCCCGGAGCAGCGCACGGTACCGCTGCCGCTCGAGTCTCGCCGCCGCCGAGTACCGCCCGTGCTTCGTAACGGCCCGCCGGACCCGCGCGATTCCCTCCGCGGTCTCCGGCCCCGCGCTGAGTCCACCGTGAATCCGGCAACTCCCGTTTGCCATAGCGGGACACTGGCACGGCGACCCGCGCCTGGTTTTCGCGCCGCATCGCGGCGCGCAGATTCACCAGTCCATCCTGGTGGGCAACCTGTCGGCAGCGAATCCCGCTTTTCAGCCGAAGCTGAGCGCCTTCGAGCAAACTGTCACCTCACAGCAGGCGTACGGCTTGATTTATACGGATCTCATCCGCCGGTCCACGCTGCTGGCATATATGGATAACTTCCGGCTGCTGGCGGGGCTGGCGTTGGCGACCCTGCCGCCGATCCTGTTCTTCCAGCGGGTGCGCAGAAGTAAGGTCTGAAACGTCACTCCTCGACGTAGAACAATGAACTCACTGCCGGCAGCACCAGGTGGACCGCCGTCACTGGCTGCCCATTGGCTTCGCCCGCTGTAAGTTCGGCCGGCTGCGAATCGCCGGTCTGCGGGTTCCAGATTCGCAATGCCTTCCTGCCGCGCAGCACCACCTTCGTATCCACGGGCTTGTCGGTGGAGTTCGCGAAGAAGTAGATGTCCTGCCCGTTCTTGACTTTGTGAATATAAGTCAGCGCGCCATCGTAGTCGGGGCCTTTCTTTAACAACGGGATAGGCTCCTGGATGTTCACGTCCCGCACCGGCAGCACTTGCCCCAAGGCCCACTGCAGCACCCAAGGCTCCGCTTTCGGCAGGAAGTACGCTCGTCCACCCGCCGCATTGCGTTTGGAGAAATAGAAGGTGACCAGCCGGCCGCCCATGGCGCGCTGCAAATCCGCCGTGGGAGGGTCGTTCACCGGCAGACCGAACACGTCCCCCACCATCTTCTGGATTTCTCTGTCTTTTCCGAACTCCGCCGATTTCGTAGGCAGCTTGCTGGTGGCAATCACCACTCCGCCCTGGTCATAGAACTCTTTGATTTTGGCCGCGGCCGCCACCGAAAGCGTGTCGCCGCCGGGGACGAACAGCACGCTGTATTCCTCGCGGTTCTCCTTATTGTTCAGAATCAGCTTCTGCCCTTCCACCGTGCATCGCTCCGCCAGCACTTCGGGATGCACGTAGGTGTAGTCCACCCGCAATCCGTGGAACAGCGCTTCGCCAATATCCTGGTAGTCGATCTCGGCGGGAGTGACGCCGCCTTCGCGCGCGGAAGCCTCGCCATTGATCTTCGGCTCCGGGTTTTGCGCCGGCGCCGGGTGCTGCCCGCCCTCATTCTGGTAGGCCGCCTGGAGCGACGCGATGGGATACAGCACGGCCACGTCCGCCACGTGCCGGCCATGTTGCAGCAGGTAACTCATGCGGCCCAGAAAGCGGTTGAATTCCGGCACGTACGCGGCGTTCCAAACCCCCGGCCCGCCGCTGGTCACCTGCAAGTTCACTCCCATGGCGAACTGATCCATGGCCACCTTGTAGACCGTCTTCTCGTTAATCCCGTTGTAGGCCGCGTAAGTCTCCGCGAACATCACCGGCTTATCCCAGTTGAATGCCGCCGACGACGCAATCTTGTACCCCGGGTTCGACCGCCCCAGGAAGTAGATGTCGTCCACCGCCGGCACACCCTGGTACTCGAACAGCTTGATGAAATCGCCGTTCACGGGGACCGGGTTCACAATCTCCTCCTGGTCGAAATGGCCGCCCGCTTTGATGCCATGCGCCTCGCAGAAATCCTCGATTTTCTTCACGTAGTTGGTGGCGAACAGATACGCCCGGTACCCGAACAGCGCGTTGCGGGCCGCCGCGGTGTTGGGGCCGATGTCATACCACAGCGCCGGGTAGTATTTCATGGGCGAGTAGCCGTACTTTTTCGCGAACCCCTGGTTGAAAGCGGGTGTCCACATGCGTCCGTCGACGGGATGCATGGCCGGCTCGTCCCAGAAAGAGAATTTGATCTCCTTCCCGAAGAACTCGCCGACATGGTCGAAGTGCTTCTGGTAGCTCAGAGAGATGAACGCGTCCATGGCGGTCGAGTCCAGATAGTCGACGAAGGCCCCTTTCTGCGAGGCCGGCCGGATGGTCGAATCCAGATAGAACGCCATCACTTTCCAATTGCCCTTGGGGACCTGCACCGACAGAGGCTTCCCGGCCCCGCCGCGGGAGCTGATGTCCACCAGCTCGAAGGTGTCGCGGTTCATCATCACGGCGCCCACGTAGAGATTCCCGGGAATGGTCAATTCCGCCTTCGCCGGACCGGTCACGTTGGTTTCCGCCATCTCCAGGCTCTTGGCAATGTACTGCGGGTACTTGGCATAGAGCTGCCCGTCCACCATGCCCGTGGGGTAGGCCCATGTGTCGTACAAGATCACTTCCATGCCGTTCTTCCGGGCCTCCTCCAGGGCTGCCCGGTAGAACTTGAAGTATTCGTCGCTCAGGTAGACCGCGCCCTCGCTCGACGGCTTGCGCCCGGTCGCCTTCAGATAGTCGGCGGGCAGGCCGGTGGTGGGGCCTCCGCTCGGCTCGACGGCAAATCCGCCAAAGTTCCGCTTGGCCATAGTGTCCACGTCGGCGCGGATCTTCTCCTCCGACAAATTCGACAGGTTGAATTGCCCATAGCCGTACATCTCATGTCCGCGAAACTCAGCCGGAGGCTCCTTGAATACGGCGGGGTCCACTACTTTGCCCGCGGGCCGCGTGCTCTGCGACGTCAACAGAGATGCCGTGCAAACGGCCACGGCGAGAATTCGGGAATTGAAGTTCATGATGATTCCTCCAGGGGAAGGCTGTGCGAAAGCCAATTGTAAAACAATGGGGTATGATCAAGGCATGTCCTGGCCCGAGCGCGTCGTGATCGATCCCGAGATCCTGGCGGGCAAACCCGTCGTCCGCGGGACCCGGCTGGCGGTGGAGTTCATTTTGGAACTGCTCGCCGCCGGCCAATCGGAAGCCGGCATCCTCGCCAACTATCCGGGGCTGACGCGCGAGGATATCCTCGCGTGCATGGAGTACGCCAGCTATCTCGCTCACGAGTACAAAGCGTACCCGGTTCCTGTCTGATGCGGCTCCTTGCGCACGAGAACTTCCCTCTGCCAACCATCGAAGCACTGCGGCAGGCCGGCCATGACGTGACCTGGGCCCGGACGGATTGTCCGAGAACGAAGGATGGGGCGGGCAATTCTGTCGTAGCCACGCCTCGTCCTTGCGCAGTGGCAGAGATCAAGGTTCGCCTCATGCATCCACTGGAGACATATCTTCAAGAACTCCGGAGGAAGGATCTCCTCGGCCGGCCCCTAAGCGTGGAAGAGGCTCGATACGTTACGGACATGGCGCGGCGCATCGCGGCGATCCTCCTGCTTACGCCCGCCCTCGACGCGAACTACCGAGCCGTGAAGCAGGCGCCGTAGGTAGGCGGCGTCCCGTATCGACATTCTCACAACGGACCGCGCTGTGCCACTCCTGCATTCCGCCAGTGCTAAATGCCATGGCGTTGCTGCAACCCGAGTGCTAGAATCCAAGCAAGGAGATCCCATGTGGATGATCCTGGTGTTAGCCGCTCTTCTGGGCAGTTGCCTCTGCGCTCAGACACCACCCGTTAAGCCTTTCGAACCGGGTCCGAAGCCTCAGGCGGCAACCCCTGTTCAAACCTCTAACCCCGCCGCTATGGAGCAGAAGCAGGAACTCAATGGGCGTGTCTTTTCGCCCCCGGCAGGAACAGTATTGCCCGCGATCATTCCCTACCTCTCCGGGCGCGTAACGCTTGCTCCCGGCAAGCCGTGCGCCATCCCGTTGCTCGACGTGATGCCCAAAGGCGGATTCACCGGCGACCCCAAAATCATGATCATGGGATCGCAAACGCTCGCCAACATCGACCATATGCCGCCGATCAAGGGCGTGCCTGCCTGCCCGCAGGACGGGCGATAAGATAAAATGTCGATTCCCCGGCGCTATCGATGGAAGCGGCCGGTCAGGGACGCCTTCGCCACCACATGCCCGTCCATAGCCTTCAACACATCAGCCCGGGTGGCGTCCGGCCCCAGATCCAGTTTTGTATCGAGCCCGTATAACTCAAAGATGTAGTGGTGATATGGTCCGGGGGGGGCGCCTGGCGCCATATATCCAACCGCACCGCGGGAACTCTTCGCCTGGACGGCGCCATCGGGCAAATTGACTGTCGGCGGCACGCCCTCCGGCAGCCCGGTCGTGCTGGCCGGAATATTGAACACCATCCAGTGCAGATTGTCCTCCGCCTTCTTCTGCGCCGCCACATCGGTGTCGTGCATGATCATCACGAAAGTCACCACACCGGCGGGAACATCGGTCCATGCGAGCATGGGCGAACCCGGATGCGCATCCGCCCCCGTGTATTTATTGGGGATGATTCCGCCATCCTCGAACGCCGTCGTCGATAGCGTGAGCGCGGGCCGCGGCGCGGCTTTCGGTGGAGCAGCCGGTGGTTGGGCGAAAGCCGTCCCTGCCAGGCAAGCCAGTAAAATCGTCGAGATCAGTCGCATGCGAGTTCCTCCTTGTGCGTATACTCTAACAGCCGTACAAGCGCGCATTCAAGCAGGGGTATGCCCTAAAGACGTGGGAACAAACCCCCGGGGCGTTTCGTATCGGAGGGTCATGCCGACTTTTTCGAAATGGATCGCCTATTGTTCGTTGGCTGTTTTGGTGGCGCTGTATGTCGTGGGTGCTGTTAGCAACGGATCTCTGCGCCATGAAGTTCAGACGCTACCCCTGTGGTTTCCGATTGTCTGGGGATTCCGGCATCGGGAACTTGCCAAGTGGTCCGCCTTACCCTGCTTCATGATCTGGCTTGCAATTATGATCGCCATTTGGCTGTTCCTTCTGGGGTGGGCGCGGATTTTGACGGGACATTTCTCCCCGGTGGAGATAGCCATGACCCTGATCGTCGGGGCGGGGTGTCTATGCGGAATTGGTGTGGGTTTTCGCTGGAGAACCACCGTTCGCCCGGCGACAGCCTTTGGCGTGGCAGCCTTGTTCGCCGCTCTCCAGGTACTGGCCTTGCGGCTCAGTCTGCTTCCGTACATCAGAGTCCGCTAGTCGCGCTCACCTCTGCTTCCGCAGCGGATCGCCGTACAGGATTCCGCGGCCGAACGTGCCTACGTAGACGCGGCCGTACAGCTTGGGGTCGCCGGTGATCTGCCCGATTAAGCCAAACTGGTGCTGGTCGTCGTTGATGCGCGTCCAGGTGCGCGCCCAGTCGTCGGAGCGCAGAATGCCGCGCTCGCCGTTTGCCACCCCGACCAGGTACAGCGCCGGGTCGCTCGAGCCGGGCGCGGCTTTGCCGAAACCGAAGCCGCGCAGTTCGGTGACGCCATCGATGCGCGTGAAGGTCTTGCCCGTGTCGGTGGAGTGATAGAGGCCGTTGAGCGCCGTCAGCCAGATGTCGCCTTCCCTGCCGGGAGTGGTGTAAAGACGGTCCCAGCCGCTGCCGCCTTCGATGCGAGTGCCGCTGCGCGTGGGCAGGCCGCCGGGTAAGCTGAATGGCTGCTCGACGAAGGTGGCGGCGCCGTCGGCGCTGAGGAAGAGCTTGCCTTCGAACAGCGACATGCCGTAGAACTTCCTGGGGTTCACGCGGTCGGCGACGATGCGCATGTTGGCGGGCAGGCCCTTGACAGCGGTCCACGTGGTGCCTTTGTCCGTGGTTAAGGACGGCCCGGCGCCCCGCGTAATCCAGACCCAGGTGGCGCCGTCGGAAGAAATCGCGATGTCTCCTCCAACCGGCCCACTCGGCCCCCTTCCGCCGAACTGCGGCCCGGCCGCCGAAGGCAGGGTCGCCGGCTGGGTGGCCGGCGGCTGCCAGGTCTTGCCGCTGTCGAGCGAGTAACTGATGTTGAAGCCGGGCAGGTGGTGGTGCGAGCACACGCCCACGCGCACGATCACCTCGGGCTTGTTCTCGGCGTACGTGATCCCGCTGGTGTTGTTGAACACCGGCGGACTGGAGGCCCCTTCCGGCGACGGCTTGTCGAGGTCCCAGTGCACGAACCCGCCGTAGTCTCCTATGGCGCTGAGCAGGTGCGCGCCTTTTGTCGGGCTGGCCATCTCCAGTTCCGCGGTCTGTTCGATGCCGGAGGCCATGATGCTCCATCGGGTGGGCTTACCGGCGTCCAGATCGGTGAGGTTGAAGGTTTCCCAGCCGCCATAGCCGGTGGTGAACATGGCGTGGTTGGAATCCGCCGGATCGATCTCGATATCGAACATCCAATGGATGGGAGTGGTGGCGGTATAGGGCGCCAGGCTGAAATCGAACGTGCCGCCGCCTCCGCCGCCGAACACCGCTTTCCAGGTCTTGCCGCCGTCGATAGTGCGGAACATATCGTCCTCGCCGCCGGCTCCGTTCATGCGGCCGAACGTGCTGGCGATGGCCACTTTGGGATTGTGCGCGTCCACGGCTACCGCGGCCCATCCGAACGATTCGTTCTTGGCGGCGTCGGGCTTCACGGGCGTAATCTCGGTCCAGGCGCCGGAGTTGGTATCGAGCTTCCAGACGCCGCCGGCGGTCATGCGGCTGGGTCCGGGCGAGGTGCCGTAGGAGAGGTAGAGCGTTCCATCGGACGCCATCACCATGTGCGTGGGCCGGTATTGGGTGGGCTGGCCGGGCACGGGCTGCCAGGTCTTCCCGGCGTCCGTGCTGCGGAACAGGTTGTCCCGGCCCATCAGGGAGACGGCAACATAGATGGTTGAGCTAATCTGACCCTTCGAGCCGCTGCGGGGGTCGACCAGGGTAACGACGATTCCGCTGCTGCGGGGGCCTCGACCACCACCGGCGGGCGGCGCTTCGGTGACATCGGGAAAGCTGTCCACTCTGCTCCACGTCGCCGCGCCGTCCGTGCTTCTCCACAGGCCGGCCTGGCGCGTGCCGAGGTACAGGACTTTGCCATTGTTGGGATCCACGGTCATGCGCTCACCGTTGCCGCGGCCGTCCTCGTTGCCGCCGAACTTGAAAGGCACGTTGGTCCGCGCAAAGGTCTTGCCGCGATCGCTGGAGCGCAGGATGGCGCCGTCGGGCGTGTTGGCATTGGTATACGTGCCGCAGGCGAGGTACACGCGGTTCGAATCGGAAGCGTCCACCGCCAGGCTCTCCACGCCCATCAGGTTGGAATCCTCGTACGGCACCCAATCGAGCAGCGGTTCCCAACGCCTGGTCTGGCCGTTCCAGCGGTAGGCGCCGCCCATATCGGTGCGGGCGTAGCGGACGCCCTTGGCGGTGGGGTGGAAAATGATGCCGTCCACAAAACCGCCGCCCACCATCTGGACATTCTTCCAGAAATAGGGTTCGGAGGCGGGCTTCCTGGCCGGGTTCTGGGCGGTGGCGGGGATCGGGAATGCCAAGGCGATCAAGACGGACGCAAAAACTACGGCCAACACACGATGCGCGGACATGACGGCTCCTTTGGAAACTCCGGGTTTGCGAACACTCATTGTATGCGGCGGGCGCACGGCGCACAATGCGTGCTGGGCGCCGCGCGCCACGCACAATCGGTTCACACGAACCGGACGCCGGCGGCGGCCATGCCTTTGTCTCTCAGTTGAAACTGTAAACCCCGAAGCGCCAACCGCCGTCTATACGGCGAAGGATGAGTATGCGAATCTGTCGCCTCGCGCCCCTCGCTATGCTCGTTTGCGCGCCTGTTACGCACGCCCAAACGCAGCCCGCCGGAGGCGGTAACCCTCAAAATCCGACCGGCGTCTACACCGCGGCTTACACGCTGAGCGGCGGGACCGCCTCGCAGACCGGGCAGACCTACGCGGCGGCCAGCGACTACGAGTTCGGCGTCTACGTGACCGGCGGCGGCGCGCTCACGCTGGTCAACCCCACCATCGCCACCAGCGGTGAAATCGGGAACGGCGTCGAAGCCAGCCTGAACACCAGCACCACCAGCGGCACGGTCGTCATCAATGGCGGCTCTATCGCCACCACCGGCATCGGTGGCAACGGCATCTTCGCTGCCGCTGGAAACTCCGCGGTATCCATGACCGGCGGGTCTATCTCTTGCGCCGGCCAGTTCGGCCACGGCGTGCTCGTGACCTATGGCGGTTCGGTGACTCTCGACGGCGTCACCATCACCACGAAATCGGGCAATGGCGCGGCTCTCGCCAACGATGCCGGAGGCGGAACCGTCACGGCCACCAACGTCATTGCCACCACTAACGCCAGCGGCTCGCCGGGGATCTATTCGATCGGCACAACCACGGTCATCACCGTAACCAACTCCACCCTGATCGCCAAAGGCGAAGCTGGAGCCGTGGCCACGGGCGGAGGAACCATAATCGCGAACAACAGCTCCATCACGGGTACCACCGCGGGCGTACGGACCTTCAACCAAGGATCGGCCACTTCGCCCACCACGATTGACGGCGGATCGGTCACCGCCACCGCGGGCGACGCGTTTCTCGCCACCGGCGCCAGCGCCGCCATTACAGTCAAGGGAGGCGCGACGCTCTCGGCCAGCTCCGGGAACCTGGTCAACTCCGTTAACTCCGGCAGCGCGACGTTTATCGCCGATGGTGAAACTCTCGCCGGCAACCTCGTCGCCGACAGCACGAGCAGCCTCGCCGCGACTCTCCAAAACCATACGAAGTTCACTGGCGTGGTTACCGGCGGGGCGCTCACCATCGACGCCACAAGCGTCTGGACCTTGTCCGGAAACTCGGTTCTGACCAGCCTCAGCGACGCCAACGGAATCTCGGGCTCGACCGTTAACAACATCGCCGGCAACGGCCACAACGTCACTTACAATGCGAGCCTCTCCGCCAACAGCTACCTGAACGCCAGGACTTACGCGCTGGCGGGCGGCGGTTACCTGCTGCCGAGCGGAACGTCCGCGCCCACCGGCCCGGTTATCTTCTCCGGCGGAATCGTGAACGCCGCCAGTTACGTGGCGGGCGTCGCGCCGGGCGCGTGGATCTCGATTTTCGGAACCAACCTCGCCGCCTCCACCACGGTCGCAACCGCAGCCAACCTGGTCGACGGATACCTGCCGGCTTCGCTCGGCGGGACGAGCGTGACCATCGACGGCAAGCCGGCATACCTGACCTACGTCAGCTCCACGCAGATCGACGCGCAAGCGCCCAACGATTGGGCCACCGGCAACGTCACCGTCACCATCACCAACGCATCCGGCAGCGTCGCCGCCGCCGTGGCCATGCAAGCCGTCTTTCCGGGCTTGTTCACCGCGTCCTACTCCGCGCCGTTCTACGCGCTGGCGGTCCGGTTGAGCGACGGCGTGCTGGTGGATGGCGCAACGGTAGCCGCGACGGCCGGCGACCTGCTGGCGATTTACGCCACGGGCCTCGATGGGATCGCGGCCGCCCAAGCTCCCGGCCTGGTCTTCACCGGAACCTATTCCGCGGCGAGCCTGCCCTCGGCAACCGTTGGAGGAACCGCGGTTACGATATCGTCGTGCGATCTGGTCGGCACGGGCGTATACCGGATCGTGCTCACCGTGCCTGGCCTTCCGGCCGGCACGTACCCGCTGATCGTGAGGCAGAACGGAGTCTCGTCGGACACCACGGCGGTACTGCGAATCGCCACGAACTAGGTCCCTGTGGAGCGGACGCCCTCGTCCGCATCCTCGGGTCTCAGGCCGCCAACACGAACCACGCCGCGGCGACGCCGGTGAGCCGGAGTTTCGACACGTACCTGGTGGGTGCCAGGCACCGGCTGCGGCCGGGCTAGGGCGGTAATCCCCCGCTAATTGGGTTCAGGCTCGGGACGTCGGGCCCCGCGGACCGCGTACCGTTGTAAGCGATCGCGCCCCGTGATACCTTCGGATTCGGACGAATACGTCTCGAAAGCGAGGGCATGACAGATGAACCGCAACGCACGCATCTTCTGTTTTCTCGTACTTACGCTGGCCGGATTGGTTGGTTGCTCCAGCCAGCCATCGGCCAACGAATCCAAGAAAGCCGCGGCCGCGCTAGACAAAATCCAGGGAAAGGCCCAAGTTCTGACGGAATCGGGCGGGGCGAGCGATGCCGCTCTGAACGC
>JBAWDI010000005.1:0-7084 GCA_049590695.1 Bryobacteraceae bacterium | reverse complement strand
GGCTCGGGTTTGGAAGCGGGTTCCGGTTTCGCGGGCGCGGGTTTCGGAGCGGGTGTGGGCGCGCCGGGCAGCACCAACGCGCCGGTCTCAGGCGCAGCCTCTTTAGCCCGCGCCCGGTTCACGAGTTGGTTCACCATCGCCTGAGCCTTCACCGCCAGATCTCGCGTTTCCACGTTGTTGGGATCGAGTTTCTGGGCCTGGAGCAAGTCCGACAATGCTTCGTCGTAACGTCCGAGCAGGAAGTACGCGTTGCCGCGCGCGGTCCATCCCAACGGCGATCCCGGATCCAAACCGATCGCCGTGGTGCGGTCCGCCAGCCCCTTATCGTGTTCTCCGAGCGCATGGTACGAGCCGCCGCGCGCCACGTAGGCGGCGGGATTCCTGGGATCGAGCTCGACCGCCCGATCGCGATCCCGCAAGGCATCCTGGTGGCGCTCCATCCGCGCGTAAACCGCGCCGCGCGCCAGGTACAACCGCGGGTCCTTCGGATCGCGCTGGATGGCTTCGCTGTAGTCCGCCACCGCTCCCTGGTCGTCACCCAACCGTTCGCGCACGGCCCCTCTCACGCGCCAGGCGCGCACATCCTCGGGTTGGAGTTTCAACGCCGCGGTAAGGTCTTGCTTGGCGCGCTCATCGTCTCCGGCGCCGGTGTAAGCCAGAGCGCGCTCCACCAGCGCCTCCTCGTCGTTGGGCTTGATGCTGAGACACCGGTCGAAATCGTCGATGGCGTCGCGGTACTGCCGCAACTCCGCGTGCGCAATTCCACGACCTAAATACGGCTCCGGATTATCCAGCCGGAGTTTAATGGCCTGCGTGAAGTCCTCGATGGCTTTGTCGTACTGGACGGTCGCCAGGTAGGCGTTGCCGCGCGCGGTGTACACGTCGGTACGCTCGAGTTTCAGGCCGATGGCGGTGCCGTAGTCGTGGATGGCGCGGTCGGGCTGATTGGTGGCGGTGAAGAACTGGCCGCGGACGGCGTACGATTCGGCGTCGCCGGGCTGAAGCTTGATGGCTTCGTCGAGATCGGCTGCGGCCTTTTCGCGGTCGCCCGTGGCCAGGTAGTCCTTGCCGCGCGCGCGCCACGCCGCCGCGTTGGTGGCGTCCGCGTGGATCGCCTCCGAGTACGCGGAAATGGCCTCGTCGCGCCGCCCCGCTTCGTCGGCGCGAAGCCCGCGCTGATACTCGGTCTGCGACCTTTTCTTGTCCGGTTTGGCAACCGCGCCGTTAACGGGAAGGATCAATCCCGATACGGCGATGGTGAATACGATCCGCGCGAGGCGGTGGGTTGAGGTCCACATCGGCTTCCTCAAATTAGTGTACACTCGGATGGTAGTTGAAATTCCGCTGGTGTACGGGAAGCTGGTGAAATTCCAGCACAGCCCCGCTACTGTAAGCGCGGAGATCCGGTCGAACGAGTCACTGTTCCTGCGACGGAATGGGAAGGCCGATCGGTTCGAGGATGCGCAAGTCAGGAGACCGGCCGGCGGATTCTACACATTGGGCTCTCGAGGGAGGAGCTTGAAATGCGAAGAAGAATCTCAAACGTTTCGGCCTTCTGCTTGTTTTTTTCCGCCTGCCTTTCCGCCGCTGAAATCAAAGGCCAGGTTGTCGATCCATCCGGAGCGCCCGTGGCCGGCGCGCAGGTCTCGGTGGTCGGCCGCGTGGGAGTGGAGGCGCAAACGGCGTCTTCCGCGAGCGGCGGTTTCGAACTGAACACCCCGGAAACTCCCGGCGCGAAGCTGGTTGTCACCGCGCCCGGCTTCAGTACCCAAACGCTGCCGCTCGAACCCGAAGTTTCCGTGCGCCTCGAGATTGCGCCGCAAATCGATTCGGTGCGGGTGGTCGGTTCCGCCATCGATGTTCCGGCGAGTGAACAAGGCGGCAGCGTGAACATCGTTTCGAGCCAGGAGATCCGCGAGCGCAACCAGGCCCAGGCGATCGACCTGCTGCGCGAAGTGCCGGGCCTGGCCTTCAGCCAGACGGGCGCCACCGGGGGCGTGGCCGGGCTGTTCATCCGCGGTGGATATCCCACCTTCAACCTGGTGGAAATCGATGGCGTGCCGGTGAATGGGTTCGGCGGCACTTTCGATTTCGCGCACGTTCCATCGGAGATGCTGGATCGTGTGGAGGTGATCAGCGGCCCGCAATCGGCCATCTACGGGCCGTACGCCAACAGCGGTGTAATCAACTTCGTGACGCGCGAGCCGGAATCGTCGCCGGTCGTCGACGTTCTGGCGGAGGGCGGCAGCAACTGGGAGCGGCGCTTCGGCATTTCGGGTGCCGGACGGCTGGCCGGTTTCGGAATCGCGGCGTCGGCGTCGCGCCTGGCGACGGATGGTCCCGTCACCAACGGCGACTACCACAATGAAGACCTGCTGCTGAACGTCACGCGGCGGTTCGGCCGGCAAATGCTGGCGCTGCACGGAGATTTCGACGCCAACGAAGTCGGCGAGCCCGGCCCGTGGGGCTCCGACCCCAAGCACACGTTTACCGGCATCGATACCATCAGCCGCAGCAAGAACGATTTTTCGGATTACCTGGCGCACTACCAGGCGGATTTCTCCGAGCGCGTACGGGGCGAGCTGTTCGGAACGTTTTTTCTGAATAGCAACGGCTACCAGAGCGCCTACCCGTTCAATTCCAACAAAGACCTGCGGGTGCAGGGCGAGGGACGCACCATCGTCAGCGTTACGCGGGGGTACACGGTGGCACTGGGCGTGAGCGACGGGCTGGAAGAGGTGAGGAACACTTACATCACGGACGCCGAGTCGCAAGCGTTTCCTATACGGCGGCGCGACACCGCGGTGTACCTGGAGAACCAATTCGAGATCGGCGGGCGGCTGTTCCTCGAGGCGGGGGCGCGCGTGGAGTTCCTCCACACGGCGTCCATCCCGTCGGATGGATACATGCGGCCGTTCTTTCCGGCGCAGACCATTTCGAGGGGTAATCCGAAGCTGGCCGCGGCGTACGTGTGGCGCCGGAGCCGCTTCCATGCGTCGTTCGGCACGGGGATGCGGCTGCCGGCGTGGTACGACCTGGCGTACACTAACAACCCCGCTCTCAGACCCGAGCGCACCCGCAGCTTCGATGCTGGGGTGGGGCAGAGGCTGTTTCACGACCGGCTCTCGCTGGACGGGACCTACTTCTACAACCGTTTCTACGACCTGATCGTGTCGCTGGGCGGCTCGCTTTCGAAGTTGGGGCAGTATCAGACCGACAACATCGCCAACTCCCGGGCGCAAGGCGCGGAGTTTTCGGCTCGCCTGCGGCCGGCGCGATGGATTTTCGTCACCGGCTGGTACACGCGGTTGCAGACCGAAATTCTATCGCTCAACGGGTCGGCGAATCTCGCGCCGGCGCCGTTCCAGCCGGGCCAGGAACTGGTCCGCAGGCCGGCGAATTCGGGAGCCGCGGTGGCAACGTTCACACGCGGCAAAGTGACGGCGGACGCGGCCGGCTATTTTCGGGGGTCGGTGCTGGACGAAGAGCCGGCATACGGCGCCACCAACGGGTTGTTCCGCAACCCCGGCTACGCTAATGTGGGGATCAATATCAACTACGCGCTGGGCCGCGGCCTGACGGCTTACGGCGATCTGCGCAACGCACTCAACCAGCACTACGAGGAAGTGTTCGGCTATCCTTCCCTGCGGCTGAATTTCGTGGCGGGTATGAAATGGACGCTATCCAAGGGGCAGTAATGAGCAAGCAACCATTCGACGAACCGCGCCTGGCGATCAATCGCGTCTACACGCGGCGCGGCGACCAGGGCGAGACCAGTCTGGCGGGCGGGCAGCGCGTTTCCAAAGACGGCCCGCGCATTGAAGCTTATGGCACGGTGGATGAGCTGAACTCTTTTTTGGGCGCGGCGCGCGTGACGGCCACGGAAGCGGGACTCTCGCCGCTGGCCGCCATCCTGCTGCGGGTCGAGCACGAGTTGTTCAACCTTGGATCCATTCTGGCGACGCTGCCCGAAGACGTGCATCCCCAGCAAGCCCGCGTGACGGATGCCGAGGTGGCCCAACTCGAATCCGAAATGGACCGGATGAATTCAGAGCTGCCGCCGCTGGGCTCGTTCGTGCTCCCGGGCGGCGACCGGCTCAACGCCGAGCTCCACATCTGCCGCACCGTCTGCCGCCGCGCCGAGCGCGCCACCGTGGCGCTGGGCCGCGTGGAGAGCGTTCCGCCGGAGGCCGTTCGCTATCTGAACCGGCTGAGCGACGCGCTATTCGTCTTCGGCCGGTGGGCCAGCCACGTCACGGGCGCGCCCGAAACTTTATGGGAACCGAACCAGTCCAGCTCGGGGCTGACTGGTGGATAATCGAGGATAAGGAGAAATCGATGCAGAAGAACACCGCCAGACCGCTGGCCATGGGTCTCACCGTTCTGGGAGCTTTGGCGCGGCTTTTGCCGCATCCGCCGAATTTCGCCCCCGTGGGCAGCCTGAGCTTGTATGCCGGCGGCCGGCTGAGGGGGTGGCAGGCGTACCTGCTGCCGCTGGTACTGATGGCCGCGACGGACCCGCTGGTGGGCGGGTACTCCTTTGCGACGCCGTTCATCTACTTCAGCTTTCTGATCAACGTCTGGATCGGCTCGCGGCTGCGCTCCACGGAGAGTCCGCTGCGGATTGGCGCCGCCGTTGTGGTGGCCAGCATCCAGTTCTTCCTGATCTCCAATTTCGGAGCGTGGCTGGGTTCCTTCGCGACGTACCCGCATACACTGGGCGGCTTGGTCAGCTGCTACATCGCGGCCATTCCGTTCTACGGCCGCACGCTGGCGTCCGACCTGCTGTATTCGGCCGCTCTGTTCGGCCTGCACGCCTGGCTCAGCCGCACGGTGGCCCGCTCCGAACGCGTGGCGCCGCAAGCCGCCTAGCGTGAAAACGCTGCTCGCCTGGAGCTCCGGCAAGGACAGCTCCTGGACGCTCCACGTGCTCCGGCGGCAGAATGTCGAAGTCGGAGCACTGCTGACCACCATCAACGAAGCCGCCGACCGTGTGGCGATGCACGGTGTTCGGCGATCGCTGGTGGAGGCGCAATCGGAGGCCGTCGGCGTTCCGCTCTGGAAAATTCCGCTGCCCTTCCCCTGCACCAACGAAGATTACGAATCGCGCATGGCCGAAGCCTGCCGGCGCGCCGTGGCGGAGGGCTTCGACTCCATTGCGTTCGGCGACCTCTACCTGCGCGATGTTCGCGAATACCGCGAGCAGCGGTTGGCCGGCTCCGGCCTGACGCCGCTGTTTCCGCTCTGGGGAATTCCGACTGCGCAACTGGCGCGGGAGATGATCGGGGCTGGTCTGCGCGCGCGGGTCACTTGCGTGGATTCGCGGGTTCTCGATGGCGGGTTCGCCGGCCGGGAGTTCGACCACGCACTGCTGGCGGACCTGCCGGAGCGCATCGATCCCTGCGGCGAAAATGGCGAGTTCCACACATTTGTCTGCGATGGGCCGATGTTTCGCGCGCCGGTCGAAGTGGCGGCTGGCGAAATCCGCAAAATCGACGGGTTTGTGTATGCGGACCTGCTGCCCTGTCGCGCGCTATCATGAGCTTGGGACATGGCGCTGATCGCGGTTTCGGGGCATCCGGGGTGCCGTTTTGAGGAGTTGGCGCGCATCAGTGCGCTGCGGCTCGGGTCCGAGTTGCTGACTCAATCCCGCCTCCGGACGCTCACCGAAGAGGAATTCGGCGCGGGCGCGCGCATCCCGGATAAAGCTTATCCCAGCCTGGCAACCTCGATTCTGGCGCGCCTGGCCACCCAGCACCACCTGGTCTACTGCGCCGTCGGCGGCGAGGTGCAGGCGCGCCACTTTCCGGGCATGTTGCGAGTCCACGTGGTGGCCCCGGAGAACATCCGCATCGGCAATCTCATGTTCGATAACCGCTTGGAGCGCGCCGCCGCCCGCCAGTTGCTGTTGGAACTGGAAGCCGCCGACCGCGCCGACCGCAAAGCCAAGTTCGGAAAGACCAAAGCCACCGCCGATCTGTTCGACCTGGTGCTCAACGCCGAATCGCTGACCAGCGAGCAGATGGCCGAGCTGATCGAAACCGCCGTGGTTTCGGGCGGCCTCAGGGAGCGCGGCTATCTTTCGGCCGAGGCCGCCGCCCAACTCCAGTTTCAGATGCGCCTCAAGCTGGCGCACTACGGCATCGTTCCCACCGGCAGCATTACGCTGCGCAAGAAGATGTTCGCCCATCAGAGCGAGGAGATATTCGCCAATCTCCTGGATTTCTACCGCATCGCCTGGGAGTACGAGCCGCGCAGCTTTCCCATTCAGTGGGACCGCGACGGGAGTGTTTTGGAATCGTTTACACCCGATTTTTACCTGCCGGAAATGGACCTCTACGTGGAGCTGACCACCATGAAGCAGTCGCACGTGACCAAGAAGAACCGCAAGGTGCGGCTCCTGCGGGAACTTTACCCAAACTTCAATATCCAGGTCTTCTACCAGAAGGATTTTGAAAATCTGATCTTCAAGTACGGCTTAGCCGAACGGCAGGTGCGGGTATGAGCACAGCCTTGCTCCCCGGATTGGAACGGATTCTGTTTACCGAGGAGCAGATCGACCAGCGCATCCGTGAAGTGGGCGCCGAAATCTCCCGCCACTACCAGGGAAAAGTAGTGAAGCTGGTGGGCGTGCTGAAGGGATCGGTGTTCTTCCTGACGGCGCTGGCGCGTCACATCGACGTCCCGGTGAAGATCGATTTTCTGGGCATCTCCAGTTTTTCCAACAAGAACGGCGCGCCCGGCGTGGTGCGCATCGCCAAGGACCTGGACGACAGCATCGAGGGCGAAGACGTGCTGCTGGTGGAAGACATTGTGGATACCGGCTTCACCCTGCGCTACCTGCTGCAAACGCTGGCTGGCCGCGCGCCCAACTCACTGGCGGTCTGCACCTTTCTGGATCGCAACTCGCGCCGCATCGTGCAGGTGCCGGTGGACTACCGCTGTTTTGAGATCCCCGACCGCTTCGTGGTGGGCTTTGGCCTCGATTACAACCAACTCTACCGCAACCTGAGTTACGTGGCCGTCATGAAACCGGAAAAGAGCGCGTAGGGCCAGGAACCAGGCGGCCAGAGGCAAAAAAAAC
>JBAWDI010000004.1:0-3937 GCA_049590695.1 Bryobacteraceae bacterium | reverse complement strand
CTTCAGCAACTCGTCAATGAGCTCGGGCTTGACCTTCTCCATACGTTCTCCTCTTCAATTATTGCGGAGAACGTTTACACAGAAAATCTTACACCCTCGCTTAGTGCGGTTCTTGGGTTGCGGGGGGCTGCGGCGTTCATCTCCGCGTCACGCCGCTTCCTCCACGCTCACCACCAGACTCTTTCCAAACACATCCAGTGCTTCCTTGATCCGAGGCAATTTGGTGGGGTGCCTGGGATCCAGCATCCGCCGCACCTCCTTCTCGTCGCAACCGAGCTTTCGCGCCAACTGCACATTGGTCATCCCGGCCTCTGCCATCGCCAGATACAGGGCAGCTTTCGCAGCCATCGGCGCCGGAACGGGAATGGGCCGTTCGCCCCGCGCCGCCCTCGATGCCTTCGGGATGGCCTTCGGCTAAGCCGCCCGCAAAATCCCGTTCTTTGGCGAAACATTTCTGTTGAAAACACAACAGTCCTGTTGTATTCTAGAATGGTGACAAGCAGCGAATTCAAGAGATGGCTGGAACAGCAAGGATGCTCGTTCTCCCCGGCGAAAGGCAGCCACCTCAAAGTTCGGCTTGGCAGGCATTCCACCATCCTTCCGATGCACGCGAAAAAGGAAATCGGCAAGGGGCTGGAGAAGAAGATCAAGAAAGACCTTGGCCTGAAATAGAGGAGATACCATGCTGCGATATCCGGTCACCCTGAAACCCGATACCAACGGAACCATGCGGGTGGAATTCCCCGACGTTCCGGAAGCCAATACCTTCGGCGAGGATGCCGACGAAGCTCTCATGCAAGCCGTGGACGCGCTCGAAAGCGCCTTGAGCATATACATTGAGGATCGCCGCGACATTCCCAAGCCCTCGCCCGTGAAGCGGCGCGGTAAAGCTGTAATCCTGCCTGCCTTGACCGAAGCGAAACTGGCGCTGTATTCCACCATGCGCGCCAATCGTGTAGGAAAAGCCGAACTGGCACGCCGCCTGAACTGCCATCTGCCGCAGGTGGACCGCTTACTCGACCTGCTGCATGCCTCCCGGCTCGATCAAATCGAAGCCGCATTCCGCGTGCTGGGCAAACGTCTGGGCGTCGAAATCCAGGAAGCCGCTTAGGCGACTGCGGCGCCGCCCGCCCGCGTCACGCCGCTTCCTCCACGCTCACCACCAGGCTCTTTCCAAACACATCCAGCGCTTCCTTGATCCGCGGCAGTTTGGTGGGGTGCCTGGGATCCAGCATCCGCCGCACCTCCTTCTCGTCGCAACCGAGCTTTCGCGCCAACTGCACATTGGTCATTCCGGCCTCTGCCATCGCCAGATACAGGGCCGCCTTCGCGGCCATCGGCGCCGGGACGGGAATCGGCCGTTCGCCCCGCGCAGCCCTCGACGCCTTCGGGATCGCCCGCCCGCCGGCAATTCTACCGGCGATCGCCTCTTCCAGACAATCCGCCGCCTGCCAAAGCGCGTCCTTCTCTCCTTTTCCCTGCGTGATCGCCTCCGAAAAATCCCGGAACGTGACCACGAGGACTCCCGGCTTGTCCCCATGCTCGAACTTGGCTGGATACACGAACGTGCGCATGGTTGCCTCCTTCACTCGAAGTCTCTCTCGCTCAAGCAAAGCTACTTGAGCATCTTGTGATAGGCGCGTTTGTCGACTTCGTCCTTCAGGTTGCGAACGGTTGTCATGTCCGAACCGTAGTACAAAAGTCCGTGGCTGCCCTTACCGCGATGAGCGGTCCACTGGACTTCCACGCCGCGCTCCCGGCCCAAGGCCTGGATGCGCCGCACAAACTCGCCACCTCTCACGCTCTAAGTGTCGGACAAAAATGTCCTGAAGGCAACCGAAGATGAGGCCGGATCGAAGACCCCGGCGGGCGAAGGCCGCCGAGGTGTGGATTCCGCAGGCCCGATGCCCCTGGGCTCGCGAAAATGTCCGACGCGATTCAGGCGAAGTGGCAGCACAGCCCCGTGGTTGCCGGCCGGGATTTAACGGCAACCATGAATAGCCTGCTGCACGCCAAGCCCGACTCCGCTCTCTGGAATATGGTTCCGCTGGGTGAGGCGGGTTTCGGTCACGCAGTGTCGAAGATCTTGAACCGCCCCGACCTCCGTGACGATCTGTGTGCGAACGCGATTCCGTGGCTCGCGGTGGTCCAGGGAATGATGGCGGCTTACTTCCCTTCCGAACCGGCCTTTATTTCGGACCAGATTCACTGAACTCCGATTCGTTGTGATTGCCGGCCAAAACTGTCGCACAATGGAGACATGGTGACCCTGGACACCTTGCGGGCGGAA
Source organism: Bryobacteraceae bacterium (assembly GCA_049590695.1). Taxonomy (GTDB): domain Bacteria; phylum Acidobacteriota; class Terriglobia; order Bryobacterales; family Bryobacteraceae; genus Fen-178. The sequence continues at coordinate 1,647 of JBAWDI010000004.1, read as the reverse complement.
CGGCGGGAGGAAATCCTCCGGCTCGCCGAGCGGCGCGGCGCTCACAGCCTGCGCGTGTTCGGCTCCGTGGCCCGCGGCGAGGCCAATGAGGACAGCGACCTCGATCTGCTGGTGGCGTGGGAGCCGGGTAGGAGCCTGCTGGACCACGCCGGGCTGGTGGAGGATCTTCAGGAGTTGCTCGGGATCAAGGTCCATGTCGGCACCGAGAAATCGCTTCATTGGTACGTGCGCGACAGGATCCTTCGAGAGGCGACGCCGCTGTGAAGGATGATCGGCTGTACCTGCACCATATGCTGGAACGCTGCTACCGCATAACCCGCTTCGTCGAGCCTGGCCGAGAATCGTTCATGGCGTCGGAGGAAATGCAGGACGCGGTCATCCGGAACGTCGAGGTGATCGGCGAGGCGGCCAAGCGGGTTTCGGCCGAAGCGCGGGCCCGTCTGGCGTCGCTCGACTGGAAGAGCATCTGCGGCATGCGCGACGTACTGATTCACGATTACATCGGGGTGGACCTGGAGGAAGTCTGGAACGTCGCGTCCGCGCGGATACCGGAGCTCCAGGCGGTGTTGGAGCAGTTTCTGGGTAAAAGGGCAAGCTAAAGCACGCCCTACCTTGGGTTATCATGTGGCCATGTTGAAACTTCTGGTGTTGTGCCTGAGCGCGATGTTATTGGCGTCGGCGGCGGAGCTGCCTTCGCGGAAGTATCTGAACCTGGCGGCCATCAAGACCATGGTGGCGGCGGCGGAAAACGAGGCGGCGAAACGCAATGTGCAGGTGACCATCTGCATCATGGATGAAAGCGGAAACCTGCTGTTTCTGCAGAAGGCCGATGGGGCGGGGTTGAACACGATCCAGTTCGCGCAGAAAAAGGCCAAATATGCGGCCATATATGGGCGGCCGTCGAAGGTGGCCGAAGACACGTTGAAGGGCGGCAACCTCGCGGTGCTGGTGTTTCCCGACGGGTTTCCCAATCAAGGCGGCCTCCCGATCAAGGTCGGCGACCAGGTTATCGGCGGAATTGCGTGCAGCGGGGCAGCCAGCGACGTGGATGAAGCCATCTCGCAGGTGGCTATCAATGCGCTGTTGAAGTGAGCAGAGCGCGCGCTTCGGCTACCAGGAATAGAGATCCGGTGATGAAGACGACGTCGTCGGGCGAGGCGTCTTCTTCAACCAGGGCCAGGGCGTCGCGGAGGGTGGGAGCGGTGCGCAGGCCGGGGTGAGCGCCGATATCGCGCAGAGCCTCGGGCGCCAGGGCGCGGGCCTGTTGCGGAGCGGTGACGATCACCTGGTTGGCGCGCGGGAACAGGATGCCGCTGATTTCGTCGATGGCTTTATCGCGCATGGCGCCGTAGATCAGGCGCACCGTGCGGTGGCCGTAGAAGCGATCGATGTAGGCGGCCAGGGCGCGGGCGCCGGCGGGGTTGTGGGCGCCATCGAGAATAATCTCGGGGCGCTCGGAAACGCGCTCCAGACGGCCGGGCCAGCGGGCGCGCGCGATGCCGGCCTCAATGGCGGAATCCGCAATACCCAGGCATGCCAGGGCCACGGCGGCGGTGACGGCGTTCTCCACCTGGTGCTCGCCGGCCAGGGGGCAGGCCAGGCGGAGATGGCGCTCGCCCGTGAGCCGGAAGCGGCTGCCGCGAGGGT
>JBAWDI010000003.1:0-8153 GCA_049590695.1 Bryobacteraceae bacterium | reverse complement strand
AGCGCGAAGGCGAACTGCAAGCCGAGGCCCCAGGCAACGGTGCGCAAGCGAATGGATCGTTTGTGCGTGGAGCACAGCCACGCGAACGCCAGGATGACGACGAGGCCGAGGAAGCCGGTATAGCGGCCCATTTTACCCCACTACTTCCAGAATGAGTTCCCGCTCCTCGGGTTTCTGCGCGGAGATGCGGAACGCGTCTTCCACCATCTCGGCGGCCTCTTCCACGTGGTCTTCCTTGGTGTAGTACAGGCGGCACAGCACGGAGCCGGCGTCCACCTTTTCGCCGGCCTTGACTTCGAGGATGATGCCCACGGCGGGGTCGATGGCGTCTTCTTTCCGGTCGCGGCCGGCGCCGATCATGTTGGAGGCCGAGCCGATGTCCTGGGCGTCGATGGAGCTGACGTAGCCGCCGCGCGGGGAGGCCACCTCGCGCATGCCGGTGGCGTTGGGGAGCAGCTCGAACTTGTCGAGGGCCTGCGGATTTCCGCCCTGCGCCGCCACCACTTGCTTGAACTTCCTGTAGCCCGAGCCGTCGACCAGCTTCTCCTCGGCCAGGCGGCGCGCATCTTCGAGCGAAGCGGCCTTCTTGCCGAGGAAGATCATGCGCGCGGCCAGCTCGATGGAGAGCTTGGTGAGATCGGTGGGGCCGGCGTTTTGCAGCGTTTGCGAGGCCTCCATCACTTCGAGGGCGTTGCCGACGGCGTAGCCCAGCGGCTGGCTCATATCGGTGATGAGGGCCTGCACGCGCTTGTCCATGCGGCGGCCAATCCCCACCATCATCTGCGCCAGGCGGCGGGCGTCCACCTGCTTCTTCATGAAGGCGCCGCTGCCGACTTTGACGTCGAGCACCAGCGCATCGACACCCTCGGCCAGTTTCTTCGACATGATGGAGGAGGAAATCAGGGGAATGGATTCCACGGTGGCGGTGACGTCGCGCAGGGCGTAGAGTTTGCGGTCGGCGGGCGCCAGCCGGTCGGTCTGGCCGATGAAGCAGAGCCCCAGTTCGGAGAGCTGTTTTTCGAATTCCTCGGCGGTGAGGCTGGTGCGGAAGCCGGGGATGGATTCGAGTTTGTCGAGGGTGCCGCCGGTGTGGCCGAGCGCGCGGCCGGACATCATGGGCACCACCACTCCGGCGGCGGCGGCCAGGGGCGCCACGATGAGGCTGGTTTTGTCGCCCACGCCCCCGGTGGAATGTTTATCCACCTTGACGCCGGGAATGGAGGACAGATCGACGGTGTCGCCGGAACGCAGCATGCATTCCGTGAGGCGGCTGACTTCGCGGTCGGACATCCCCGAAAAGAAAACGGCCATTAGAAAAGACGACATCTGGTAATCGGGAATGTCGCCGTTGGTGTAACCTTCCACCAGGAACTCGATCTCTTCAGGAGCGAGCTCTTCCCCATCGCGTTTCCGCTGGATCAAGTCAACTGTACGCATTATCAGACACTTAGGCTAGCATTCCCAGGGGTGGAAAGTAAAGGAAGGAGTTTGGGCAAGCTAAAGCATGCCCCACCACTGCTACGATAGATTCCATGACCCCTAATCAGCCCGGCCAGATGCAACGGCTGCCCATTGCCGGAGTGAAGAATCTCATCGCCGTAGGTTCCGGGAAAGGCGGCGTGGGCAAGACCACGGTGGCGGTGAACCTGGCGGTGGGCCTGGCCTCGCTTGGCTATAAGACCGGCCTGATGGACGCCGACGTCTACGGGCCCAACGTGCCCCTGATGATGGGCATCAACCGCACGCCCATGGCCTTGGGCGAGCGCATACAGCCCCTGGAACAGTACGGCGTGAGGCTCATGTCCATGGGCTTCCTGAATCCGGGAGACAAACCGCTGGTGTGGCGCGGGCCCATGCTGCACAGCGTCATCCAACAGTTTCTGCGCGGGGTGGACTGGGGCGATCTGGACTACCTCATCATCGACCTTCCGCCGGGCACCGGGGACGTGCAGCTCTCGCTGATACAGACGGCGCCGATCACGGGCGCGATCGTGGTGACCACGCCATCGGATGTTTCGCTCGAAGACGCGCGCAAAGCGGTTACCATGTTCCGCCAGGTGAAGGTGCCGGTGCTGGGAATCGTGGAGAACATGAGCTTCCTGAACTGCCCGCACTGCCACCAGCGCATCGACGTATTCAGCTACGGCGGCGGGCGCCGCACGGCGGAGGAGATGCAGGTGCATTTTCTAGCGGAGCTGCCGCTGGACCCGCAGGTGCGCATCGGCGGCGACACGGGCAGCCCCATCGCGCTGCGCAAGGGCGAAGGCGAGCCGTTCCTGGAACTGGCGAGGAGCACGGTCGAGCGCGCGCAGGAAGCGGGCAAGGAGACGGGGCCGGAAATCGAGATTGGGGAGTAGATTGTGGCGCAGGCACTCGTGCCTAATGCCACTTAGTTTTCGCGGGATCGAACGTCCTGCATGGAGTGTGGGGCAGGATGGTATCCTGCGCGCCGGTTTGCAACCGGCGCTGGTGGGCCTGTTCACAGGCGATCCGGGCGGGTTACCAACCCGCCGCAGGTTGCAAACCTGCCCCACAACTTCCGTAGAATTCCCGTTCCTGGGAAAACTAAGTGGCATTGGGCACTCGTGCCTGAGAATCTGCGCCACGTCACAACCCCTGTGAGGCCTCGAGCGTCACGCTCTTGCCGGAGTGGTCCAGAATGGTGATTTTCCCGTTCTCGAAAGTCACGTTGTCGATTCTGCCGAATCCCTCCGGCACCCTGGTGTAGAACATCAGGAAGCGGGTCTCGATTTTCGATTTGGCCGGCAACCAGCGGAAGGTGGGCGTGCCGAATAGCGGGCTCATGGCCACCGTTTCCCGATGGGAGATATCGAACGGCTGGGTGGAAAACTCCATACCGCGCGCCGCATGGCCGTCGCCCGTGAAGTTCATCCAGCTCATCAGCCAGGGAAAATCCTCGCGCCGGAACAGGTACCCGAAGACAAGGTGTTTCTGCAACTGCAAGGCTGTTACAAATTCCAGATTACGGGCCGGGTCCAGTTGGCAACTGGCCAGGTCGAGCCAGTTATGATCCGTGGGAATCACGCGCAGGTCGGCACGGCCGCCGTCATTGGTGGGGGCCATGGGCCAGGTGAAATCCCGGCCGTAAACCAGGTGCCCTGGAATGTCTCCGGGCTTATAGGGGCGGACGCGACAGTTAGTAGCCGGCATATCGACCACGACTTGGCCTTTCTGCATAAACGGAGGACCAATGGTGGCGTGTTCGGCCCAGGAAATGGGCCGGCCCACGGAGAGGAGGCTTTCCAGGCGGCTGGTGACGCGGACCACGCTTTCGCCATCGGCCAGCTCGATGGTCCGAGTGAGTACTTCCTGCGCCAGCGGCAGGGTGGCCTGGATGACGAGTGAGTGCACCGGGCCGGATGCATGAGTGGCGACGATCCTGAAGATTTGCTTGCCGGCTTCGCCGTGAAAGGGCATGCTCAGCGCCGCCTCCTCCGGAGAGGGAGCGCCGAAACCGTCCAGCGCAAGCATGTGAGGGACCGTGCCAAACGGGCTGAGAGGCTCTCCATCGCGCAGCACAAGTTTGGTGAAGCTGCCGCCATTGGCCAAGGTGGTAAGTTCGATCTTGTCGTTGGCGAGCACGATGGGGATGGGCGCCGAGGCTGGCGATCGGCCGCTTACAGGCGCATACGTCTTGCTGAAACCGTTCCGAGTGTTAGTCACGGTGAAAGATCCATTGGATTCCGCCGACAGTTTGATCGACTTATACTCGTCGGTGGGTTCCAGGTTGGCGATGAAATTGTCCGGCGGATTTGTATTCCCGGTCCCGTTGGCCGAGTAGTGGACCTGCCAGATGTCTTGGAGGCCGGGGGTGGAGCGGAGAATCGGCCAGGTTTGCGGATCGGCGCCCTTGGCCGCGCCATTGCCCATGATGGCCACTCGCGGGCGCAGCGCGCCAATCAACTCGGGGGCGATCCCCTTGAACTGGCCATGCACGTTGACGTGATACACGTCCACCGTGCCAATCAAGTTATTGGGACAAACCAGCTCGCGACTGTGGTGCGCTTCCAGGTCCGCGAGATCTAACATGCGGAACTTACCAAAAGTAATCAGCACGCCGACGGAGAGGTTGTCTTCCACGTCTCTCTCAAGCAAGGGCTGCTGGGGATAAGTGGAGCAGAGGGGATTGGGCGCGCCAGCACCGGGGAGCGGCTGCTGGATGAACTTCCCCGCCGCGGCCACCACCTCGACATCCACTCCCTCGAGCGGAATCTTGTCTCCCGGCTTGACTACCGTATGACCGGCCTTTTGACGAACCGCGTCGTAGGCTTTGAACCAATCTTGCTGAGAGCCCGCCGTGTCGCCGTGATCGTAGATATGGCCGATGGGGATGCGGGCCTCCAGCGCCGGAACATCGCCACGGTGATCGACATCGAAATGCGAGATCAGCAGGTGGTCGATGCGGCGCAGACCGGCGGCCTTGACAGCTTCCAGAATTCGATCGGTCGATGCCGGCCGGTTGTCGAACGCGGGCCAGCCGGCATCGATGAGCAGCGACTCCCCGGAGGGAGAAACGAACAGCACACACTTGCCTCCCTCGACATCGACGGTATACACGTCGAGGGTGTTGGCGGCCGCCAGGGCGGAGGCGAGAAACGTCAAAAGCAAACCCACGTTGAGGAGTCGCATAGCTTCCCTTTTACCGCTTGTGGGGCAGCTTGGCAAGCCGCGCGCGACCCAGAGGGTACCCCGGGTAACCGGCGCAACCGGCGGGTTGCCAACCCGCCGCAGATTTCCAATCTGCCCCGCATAGCGGCAAGCCGCAAACGGTGTTGGCGATTCTCCGCGGTCGTGGCGGGCGCGTCCACCGGCGGCAGGCGGATTGACAATCCGCCGGACCCAGGGGGTACCCCTAAAAACCTGCCCCACAATTCGTCGCTGCGCGCGAAGAATATGATGGATAGTAGTACAGGGCGTTAACCAGCCACGGGCGCTTCCGTTACTTGCTTCTTGCCGCGCTTCCAGCCTTGCACGCGCGCCTGCAGCGCGGCCATGTAGGTGTAGAAGACGGGGGTGAGGTAGAGCGTCACGAGCTGCGAAAACAACAGGCCGCCCACTACCACCAGGCCGAGCGGCTGGCGCGCCTCGCCGCCGGCGCCATAGCCGAGCGCGATGGGGACGGCGCCCAGCATGGCCGACATGGTGGTCATCATGATGGGCCGGAAGCGGATCAGGCAGCCTTCGTAGATGGCGTCGCGGGGGGCCAGGTTGTGCTGGCGCTCGGCTTCCAGGGCGAAATCGATCTGCATGATGGCGTTCTTCTCCACAATGCCGATCAGCATGATGAGGCCCACAAATGCGTAGATGTTCAGGTCGATGTGGAACAACAGCAGCGTCATCAGCGCGCCGAAACCGGCCGAAGGCAAACCGGAGAGAATGGTGATGGGGTGGATGTAACTCTCGTATAGAATCCCGAGCACAATGTAGACCACGGCGATGGCGATGATGAGCAGCACCCACAGGTTTCCGAGGGAACTCTGGAAGGCCTTGGCCGCGCCTTGGAATTGGGTGCCGATGGTGGCCGGCAGCTCGCGGTCGGCAAGCTCCTGGATGCGTTTGACCACCTCACCCAGGGACGCGCCCGGCTGGAGGTTGAAGGAGATGGTGGCCGAGGGAAGCTGGCCGTAATGGTTGATGGTCTGCGGCCCGGTTTCGGTAACTACGCGGGCCATGGTGTCGAGCGGAATCAGTTTGCCGTTGCTGTTCTTGAAATAGAGCAGCGAGAGCGCGCGCGGATCGGCCTGGTACTTGGGTTCGAGTTCCAGCAGCACCTTGTATTCGTTCACCGAACCATAGATGGTGGAGACCCAGCGCGGGCCGTACGCGTCGTAAAGGGCGTTCTCGATCAAATTGGCGTTAACGTTCATCACCGCGGCTTTGTCGCGGTCGATGGTAACGTCGACCTGCGGCGTCTGGACGGCCACGTCGCTGGCCACATCCTCGACGCCCGGCACTTGCTCCACCTGTTTCAGAAGCCTGGCCGTATCGGCGTACAGTTCGGCCTTGTCCGGCGTCTGCATCGAGAACTGGTACAGACTCTTGGTGACCTGTCCGCCGATCTGGATGGTGGGGGGATTCTGCAGGTAAGATTTCATGCCCGCCAGGCCGGCCAGCTTGGGACGCAATTCCTTGATGATGTCGTTGACGCCCAAGCGCCGCTTACCGCGCGGCTTCAGGTGCACCACCAGTTCCCCATAGTTCGGCCCGCCCAGATTGGAGGCCGTGGTGCCGCCCACGCTGGCCATCAGCGAATCCACATTGGGGTCCTTCGATACGAGGTCGGCGATTCTCTGCTCGTAGTCCACCATCTGGTAGTAAGAAGTCCCCTGCGCGGCTTCCGTGTAGACCTGCATCTGATCGGTGTCCTGGTCCGGAATGAAGCCCTTGGGAATGGTCACGAACATATACAGAGTGGCGGCCAGAACCAGCGCCGAGACGCCCATGGTGACGGGGCGGTAGCGGAGCACCCATGTCAGGGACAGGTCGTAGACGTGCAACATGCCGTCGAAGAACCGCTCGGTTGCGTAGTAGAACCAGCTCCGCTTCTCCTCGTGCGCCGAGCGCAGGAAGCGGCTGCAGAGCATGGGCGTGAGGGTCACAGAAACTACACCGGAGATCAGGATGGCGACGCAAATGGTGATGGCGAATTCCTTGAACAGGCGGCCCAGCACGCCGCCGAGAAACAGCACCGGGATGAACACGGCGGCCAACGACAGCGTCATCGACACGATGGTGAAACCGATCTCGCCCGAGCCTCTCAGCGAGGCCTGCAAGGGCTGCTCGCCCAACTCGATGTGCCGGACAATGTTCTCGAGCATGACGATGGCGTCGTCCACCACGAACCCGATCGAATGGATCAGGGACATCATCGAGAGATTGTCCAGACTGAAGTTGAGAAGGTACATCACGGCGAAGGTCCCGATGATGGAGAAAGGCAGCGCCAGGCTGGGAATGATGGTGGCGGACAGGTTTCGCAGGAACAGGAAAATCACCATGACCACCAGTCCCAGCGTCAGGACCATGGTGAACTCCACGTCGCGGTACGACTCGCGGATGGTGTCGGAGCGGTCGTACAGAATGTCCATGTGGACCGAGGGAGGAATCTCCGCCTGGAACACCGGCAGCAGGTTCTTGACGCCGTCGGTCACCTCGATGGTGTTGGTCCCGGGCTGGCGCTGAATGGCGAGAATGATGGCGCGGCTGTGCTGGTTATGCGCGTAGAACCAGGAGGCCGTCTTGTCATCCTCGACGCTGTCGATGATGGTGCCCAATTCTTCCAACCGCACCGGCGAGCCGTCGCGGTAAGCCACCACCACGGGACGATAGGCCGCGGCGGACATCAACTGCCCGCTGGCTTGCAGGGTGAAGGCGCGCTGCGGACCGATGATGGCGCCGGTGGGCAGGTTCACATTCCAGTTTTTCAGCGCGGTTTCAATCTCGTTGATGCCGATCTGGCGGGAAGCCAGGGCGTGGGGGTCCATCTGCACGTGCACGGCGTACTTCTGGGCGCCCAGCACCTGCACCTGGGCCACGCCGGAGATCATGGAAACGCGCTGCGCCAGGCGCGTCTCGGCGTATTCATCCAGGGTCCACAGGGGCAGCGTGGGCGAGGTCAGGGCGATGTACAGGATGGGCTGGTCGGCGGGGTTCACCTTGGTGAAGGTGGGCGGCGTGGGCATGCCCTGGGGCAGCAGGCGGGAGGCTTGGGTGATGGCCGCTTGCACGTCCACCGCGGCACCGTCGAGCTTGCGCGCGAGGTCGAATTCCAGGGTGATCTGGGTGCTGCCGAGCGAATTCGTGGAAGACATGGAATTCATCCCGGCGATGGTGGAGAACTGGTTTTCGAGGGGGGTGGCCACGGCGGCGGCCATGGTTTCGGGGCTCGCTCCGGGCAGGCTGGCCGTGACCAGGAGGGTGGGCAAGTCGACGTTGGGCAGATCGCTCACCGGCAGGGCGCGGTAGGCGACCGCCCCGAACAGGGCGATAGCGGCCATCAGCAGGCTGGTGGCGATAGGCCGCTCGATGAAGGTCTGGGAGATGTTCATGAGGGTGTCACCCGTTCAGGCCTCGCCACAAAAGAAATGGGCAAGCTAAAGCATGCCCCACCAGGTGGGGCATGCTTTAGCTTGCCC
>JBAWDI010000002.1:0-1814 GCA_049590695.1 Bryobacteraceae bacterium | reverse complement strand
GCCGCCGGCAAACCGGTCCAAGTGGTCTGGGACCGCGCCGATGAGTTCTTTTTCGATACCTTCCGGCCGGCCGCCGTGGTGAAGATCCGCTCCGGCCTGACGGCCGCCGGCAGAATTGCTTTCTGGGACGCCAAGATTTACGCCGCCGGCGGGGGCGAGGCGCGGCCCTTCTACGACATCCCCAACTATCGCACGGTCGCGGCCGGCGGCTGGATGGGAGGCAACCCTCCGGGCATGCACCCGTTCGGCGTCGGCGCCTGGCGTGCGCCCTCCGCCAACACCAACACCTTCGCGGACGAATCGCACATCGACATTCTGGCCGCCAAGGCCGGCGTGGACCCGCTTGAGTTCCGCCTCAGCCAGCTCACCGACCCGCGCATGCGCCGCGCCCTGGAAACTGCGGCCAAACAGTTTGGCTGGAAGCCCGCGAAGACCCCCAGCGGGCGCGGCGTCGGCGTCGCCTGCGGCATTTATTCCAACGTTTACGTCGCCACCATGGCGGAGGTGGCCGTCAACAAGAGCATCGGCAGCGTGCAGGTCAAGCGCGTGGTCACGGCGCTCGACGCCGGTATCATCGTCGATCCCGAGGGCTTGCGCCAGCAAATGGAAGGCTGCATCACCATGGGCCTGGGCTACACGCTCACCGAGGAGGTGCGCTTCCAGGACAGCGAGATCCTCGACCGCAACTTCGACACCTACCAGATCCCGCGTTTCTCTTGGCTGCCCAGGATTGAGACCATCATCATCGACAACCCCGGCTTGCCCGCGCAGGGATGCGGCGAACCGCCCATCATCACGATGGGCGCGGTAGTCGCCAACGCCATCTACGACGCCGTAGGCGCGCGCCTGCTGCAACTGCCCATGACGCCCGCGCGCATTTTGGAGGCGATCAAGAAGGGTTGAGACATGCCCAGCCCCGCAGGGGCGCCAGAATGTAGCCCAGCGCGTAAGCGCTGGGATCCCGGTCACGGAATCCGCCAGCCCCGGTTAGGGGCGTAAGAAAGAACTGAGATCCAGCGCGGTCGCGGATGGCCGCTCTGCCGCCAGCCCGACGACCTGCACGCCCGCGGCCCACGCGTCGGCGCCTCGGTCGTTCCGCTGTTCATGTCACGCCAGTGCCCTATAATAGACCGGAACCGGACGACGCCACGACCTTCATGCCTCCTAAAAAGCGGAAACTCTACTGCTACGTAGACGAGACCGGACAGGACGACGCGTCGCGCGTCTTTGTAGTGGTGGCCGTCGTGAGCGCCGACGACCAGGAGCGCTTCCGCGAAGCCCTCACGGAAATCGAGCGTGTGGCGGGGACCGGCAACCGGAAATGGCACAAGTCCCGCCCGGAGCGGCGACTGCGCTACCTCGAACTCGCGCTCGAACGAAACATCGGCCTGGAGGACGTCTTCTTCGGTTCGTACCCGAAGCCCCTGCCGTATTTCTTCCCGTTCATCGAAGTTCTGGAACGCGCCATCGCGCTGAAGGCCGGGCCTTCCTACACCGCAAGGGTCTTCGTGGACGGCATCGACCGGAAGAAGGCCGCGGAACTGACCAATGCGCTGCGCCTCCGCGGCGTCTCGCTCGAAATGGTCAGGGGCCGGCGCGACGAGAGCGAGCCCCTCATCCGCCTGGCCGACATGTGGGCGGGTTGCATCAGGGCGGCGACACTCGGAAGGCAGCAGGAAGACAGCCTGCTGAGGCGTGCGCTGGACACGGGCTACCGAGGGTGTAAGATTTTCTGTGTAAACGTTCTCCGCAATAATTGAAGAGGAGAACGTATGGAGAAGGTCAAGCCCGAGCTCATTGACGAGTTGCTGAAG
>JBAWDI010000001.1:0-2216 GCA_049590695.1 Bryobacteraceae bacterium | reverse complement strand
GCCACACCTGAGGCGATCCCTGGCCGAGCGAGAAATAGTCGCTGCTCGGGTTCGCGGGGTCGTTGCCCGCGACGTATCGCAGCCCCATCCCCGGCTGGTATTTCGTCACGTTCAGGTTGCCGTCGATCTTGAGCCCCTGCCAGGGGTAACCGTCCACCATGGGGGCCACCAGATACCGATAGCCGTCCGCATTCTGCACGACCATCGACGGCGTGAACCCGCCCAAAGGCCCGGCGCCAAGGATGCCCAACGAGTCGGCGTATCCGGACTCGTCCCGGTAATTCACCATCAACGCTGTGGCCAGGAAGGCAAAGAACGGGTTGCCGCCCGAGTTGCACCAGATCTCCGGCAGCGCCAGGCCCCAAATCGTGTCCGAGATGATTGACGTTGCGGTGACCATGTTGCGGCCAAAGCCCAGGAACCCGGTGGAATCGTCTTTGATGATGACGCCCTGCGGGTCAGCCTGGTGCCCGCCGAAGTAGCGGGCCATGCCGTGCGCTTGGCAACCGTTGGCGGATTCCAGGTAGTAATCGCAGGTGTCCGGGTCCCCGCCACTCCCGTGCGCTGCATACGGACAATTCACGCCATCGTCGAACGTCTTCCAGCACTGGCGGCTGAGCTGCCGCTCGGGGTACTGGTTCATGATCTGGAAGAAGCCGTCGGAGCAGGTCACCGGAAACACGGGCGTTCCATCGCTGACGTAGTTTTGGATGACGCCCTTCCAGAGTTGCAGCAGGATGCCGGAATTCAGGTGGAACAGGCAGAGGTCGATCTCGGCATACTTCAGGTCGGTGTCGTTGGCGAGCTGCGTCATGACGCGGTCGCCGTTGCCGAACGCGAAGCGCACGTTGTCGGAGGCGCCTTTGATGTCCTGGGAGATCAGGACGTCGGAGCCGGCCTCGCCGATGCCGATCAGGCGGGGCAAATAGAGCTGGCCGCCCACGCTCACGCGGCGGTCGGAGAGATAGATGTCAAACGGCCTCCAATGGGTCGGGGTGATGTCCGGCTGATTTCCTGTATTGGCGTCGATGGCCACGTAGGAAACGGGCGAGGTGCCATAATTGACCACGGCACCGGCAGCGTAGGCGGTGCCGGATTGCCAGGCAGGGGCGGTGGCTCCCTCCCGCAGTCGGATGTGCACCAGCGGAACGATCTGCTGGACCTCCGAAAGCAACGCGGTGGCCAGTCCGCTCGAGGGGAACCGCAGGCAGGTGGAGGCGACCGTGTAGCTGGGCGCCGCCGCCGGATCGACCACCTCGACGAGATTCAACCCGACTTGCGCGGCGTTGCGCAGGTACTCGAACGAAATCGGCGCCTGCTCGAAGGTCACCAGCACGGCACTGGCGGTCCCATCGGCATCCGGGACATTGTCAGTGAACGCCTGCCACGGCCCCTGCATGGATTCCCAGAACGCCTTGAGCTGGCGGGACTCGCTCCAGTCGAGGTTGGGCCGCTTGAACTGGAATTTCCGCGGGCCGATGCCGGCGTAATACCGCTGCTCCTGCTTGGCGTCGAGCGAGCCGAAGCGATGCACGATCACCGGGCGCTCGACGGAGAAGCCGAACGGGTACTGGGTCGTGAGCGGGAATGTCTGGCCGGAGTTGATCACCGTAGGGACGGTGATGCGGCCGATGGTATCGGACATAATATACTGGAGTGCGGTGCGTTACACGCAGCGGTCCGTCTTTTTACTTATGAGCAACCGAACTCGTTTTGTCGCGGTCTTCATCGGCGCGATCATGATCGCCGCCAGCGGTGCGCGGTTACCAGCGTTCCAGCAGAAGTCTTCGCCAAACTATCCATATACTCTCGAAGACTTCACAGCCGGGGATGCGACTCGCGAGAGTTATCAGCGTGCGACCGATCTTCTAAACGCCATGGAGCTTTCTCGCGGAGACTGGGCTGCCGAGGTTGGCGCAGGAGCAGGCTACTACCCTATGCGGCTCTCGGAGCTGGTGGGTCCGGCCGGAAAGATCTTCGCGGAAGACATCTCCGATACCTCGATACGATGGCTGACCCGCAGAGTCGAGGTCTTCGGGTTGAGCAATGTGGAAGTCATAAAGGGAGAAGTCGCCGATCCCAAACTGCCCGTGAGTTCGCTGGCGGCGGTTCTCGTGGTTAATACGTACCATCACTTCACTGATTACCCAGCCATGAACCGGCAAACTCTGCGTGCGCTCAAGCCGGGCGGGCACCTTGTGATCGCGGATTACATC